>NZ_KV840116.1:0-266 GCF_001839115.1 Staphylococcus sp. HMSC62B09 | reverse complement strand
ATTGAATTTGCGAGGTCAGGAGATACGATTGTTGTTTGGAGACTAGATAGACTAGGACGTAACATGGCAGATTTAATCACATTAGTTAATGAACTTAATAATCGAGGCGTGAGTTTTCATAGTTTAGAAGAAAATATAACAATGGATAAATCAAGTTCTACAGGACAATTGTTATTTCATTTATTCGCAGCATTTGCAGAGTTTGAACGTAATTTAATTTTAGAACGTTCTTCAGCGGGGCGAATTGCAGCTCGTGCTAGAGGACG
>NZ_KV840115.1:30343-33847 GCF_001839115.1 Staphylococcus sp. HMSC62B09 | reverse complement strand
ATAAATAGCTCCATTTTCCTTTTATTTTGATGTATGTCTCATCAATACGCCACTTATAATAGGCTTTTTTATGCTTTTTCTGCCAAATCTGATACAAAATTGGGGCATATTCTTGAACCCAACGGTAGACCGTTGAATGATGAACGTTCACACCACGTTCCTTTAATATTTCAGATATATCATGATAATTCAATGCATATCTTAGATAGTAGCCAACGGCTACAGTGATAACATCTGTACTGAATTGTTTATATCTGAGAATAGTTCATACAAAAGACTCCTTTTTATTAAAATTATACTATAAATTCAACTTTGCAACAGAACCTTTTTTATCGATTTCCCGAGATATAACACTTACTTTGAGTTTAAGAAATTTACAATGTCTCTACATTCTTAAAATTTGAGCTTTATTATTATTAAATATAAATTTTCAAGTTTGCTTTGTTAATTACGATTAAATTAAGGATATTAGCAATTCTACTTCATCTTATTAACTAGATAAATCACTAAAAACTTACTGATATGACAGTATTTTCTAGATTAATATTATATTAAACAAAATACAAATTAAGGTTAATACTATATTAATAAATCATTGATACCATAATGTTGTAGTTGAAAGGAAACAAAAACTACGTTACGTAAATAAAACACATTATTAGGAGGGCTAGTATGCAAAATTTAACAAATGCAGAAACTAAAAATGTGAATGGTGGTAATAAATTCACTGATGCGGTGAATGCTACAACAGATTGGTTCGGCCGAGTAGGTAAAGGCATGGACAAAGCACACGAAGATAATGATTGGAGATAAAAATAAATATTCCAGAAGTACTAAAAAATATAAAGGTGGTAATAACATGGAAGAATTAACTTATGATGAACTTATTAAAAATAACGGTGGTAATAATGAAACTGATCCAGACGGCTTTGCTGAACATGTTGGTTACGGGATTGGCAAAACTTCTGATGGCGTTAAAAGTTTTTTTCGTGGCCTTGCCGACTCACTTAAATAATTTAAATTACAAAGGATGGTAATCATGAAACATTTAACTGAAAAAGATTTAAAATCTATCAATGCTGGTGATTTCTGGGAAGACCTAGGAACTGCTACTGGTAATGTTATAACTAGAATACCTAAATTGGGTAAAAGTAAAAGCAAAGATGATAAATAAGATTAATATACTTAATTAATATAATTAGGGCTGGGACATAATTTTATATCTCAGCCCTCTTCTACATATTTCTTTATCATTCTAGTAATTTTTGAGACAAGCTAAGGAAGTGGTAACTCAATGAACATTAAATACATTAAACAATATGACGAAAAAGATTGTGGGCCAACATGTCTAGCCATGATTTCACAATCGTTTGGCAAACGTGTATCAATACCACGTTTAAGAGATTATGCTAAGACTGATAAGCTTGGGACAAACTTGTATGGTTTGATTAAAGCTGGAGAACATATTGGCATAAAATTAACTGGTGTTAAAGTAGATTCTGTAAACGAATTAAAAAAAGTAGAACTTCCAATTATTGCACATATTGTAAACAAATAAGGATATAATCATTTTGTTATTATTGAATCACTTAAAAAAGATAAAATTCATATAGTAGATCCAGCTAAAGGTAAGTATAAATTAACCAAACAACAATTTAATGAAATATGGACAAATATTGCTGTATTAGTTAAAAAGACGGAATCATTTAATAGTAGAGATGAATCACCTTCTTATATGAATATATTTACGGATATATTTAAAAAGAACTATAAAACACTGATTACAATAGTTATAATTTCTGTCTTAATAAATATAACTGGAATCATTGGTGCTTTATATTTCAAAATATTAACCGATAACGTCATTCCATCTAATGTCCTATCAAATTTACATACTATAAGCATAGGCGTATTAATACTTTATATAATCAATGCATTAGTAACCTATTTGAGATATCAAATGATTTTAAAACTTAGTTTAGAAATAGATATTGGCCTTATGAAAGACTACTTTAAACATGTATTACACTTACCAATGAATTTTTTTGATACACGTAAAAGCGGAGAAATATTACAACGTTTTATGGATACTTCAAAAATTCGTGAAGCACTATCATCTTCAACCGTAACACTACTTGTAGATACATTTATGATTATAGTTGGCTGTGTATTATTATATTTACAAAGTCCAACGTTGTTGCTCATTACAGTCATTTTTATACCATTTTTTATTTTATGTAGTCTAATGATGAAACAACCATTCGAACACTATAACCAAAAAGTTGCAGAAAATGATGCAGAATTGAGTTCATATTTGATTGAATCTTTTGATGGTAGTAGTACAATAAAAAGTTACCAATCAGAGCCTGATCGTTTTGAACAAGGTTCGCAAAAGTTTAATCAACTTATCAACAACTTAATACGTTTAGGGCAACTTTCAAACATACAACTGACAATTAATAATTTCCTTAAAATTACTGTCAGTTTAGTAATCTTATGGATAGGTAGTTATTTTGTTATGAATGACCAGATGACTTTAGGAAGTTTATTAGCGTTTAATGCACTTACAATTTTTTATTTAGGTCCAATTGAACGTTTAATTAACATACAACCAACGTTACAATCATCATTTGTGGCTGCTAGACGTATCGCGGAAATAACAGATTTAGATACTGAAGATAAATTACATGATAACAACTATCCATTTATATTTAATAACGTTATAAACATGGATAATGTAAAATTTCAATATGGATATAGAGATGTCATTTTAGACGGTATTAACTTAAAAATTAATAAAGGACAAAAAATCGCAATCGTTGGTGAAAGTGGAAGCGGAAAATCCACAATTGGCAAACTATTAAATCATTATTATGACGTAGTAGAGGGTGAAATATCTATTGACCAACGCCCAATTAACAATATACAACTAGATGAACTAAGACATCACATTGGTTACGTTTCACAAGAAACTTTCTTATTTGCAGATACTATTTTAAATAATTTACTACATGGCATGAACAAAGGAAAATCAAAAGAAGATATTATAAATGCATGTCAATTAGCTGAAGCTTTTGATTTCATCCAAAAACAACCCGATCAATTCAATACTATGCTAGAAAAAGAAGGTTCAAACTTATCTGGCGGACAAGCACAACGTATTTCATTAGCACGAACATTTCTAAAGGACCCAGATATTTATATTTTTGATGAAGCAACAAGCGCTTTAGACAGTCGAACTGAATTCAAAATCATGCGACATATTGATAACTTAATTCAAAGTGGTAAAACAGCTATTGTCATTTCTCATAAACTAAGTACTATACAAAATGCTGATGTCATTTATACCTTGAAAAATGGAAAGATAGTAGAAAAAGGTACTCATAAAAATTTATTAAAAAATCGAAATGAATACTATAAACTATGGCAATTACAAACTAAAAATAAAGAAGTATAACACTCATTAAAACAATGTATGTCCCTCTGCATCAATGGCACGATATA
>NZ_KV840115.1:0-30243 GCF_001839115.1 Staphylococcus sp. HMSC62B09 | reverse complement strand
ATGTACGTCTCATCAATACGCCATTTGTAATAAGTTTTTTATGCTTTTTCTTCCAAATCTGATACAAAATTGGAGCATATTCTTGAACCCAACGGTAGATCGTTGAATGAGGAACGTTTACACCACGTTCCCTTAATATTTCAGATATATCACGATAACTCAATGCATATCTTAGATAGTAGCCAACGGCTACAGTGATAACATCTTTACTGAATTGTTTATATATGAAATAGTTCATACAGAAGACGCCTTTTTATTAAAATTATACTATAAATTCAACTTTGCAACAGAACCGCAAAAGTTAAAATGGAATAATATGAAGAACATTTTAGACTTCCCCCTAATGGAGGAAGTCTTTTTTATGATATCTATTGAATAAAAGGAAGTTTAATTATACTTTCTCTGTATTTATATTTAAATGGTCTTTTAACATATGACTTTCATATTCTTTTCTAAATACGCCACGCGCTTGAAGAACTGGAATGACTAAATCAATAAATTTTTCAAATGCGTTTGGATATGTTGGTGACATTAACATAAAACCATCGCACGCTTCTTTTTCAAACCATTCAATCATTTCATCCGCTACTTGTTCCGGTGTTCCCACTATCGTTTTATGTCCTACCCAAGTACCAAATCGATCTAATACATCGCGTAAGGTAAGTTGCTCGGTCATAATAGCACGCTGTACGGCTTCATACACAGATTTTACAACTTTTTTCTCTAATGCATCATAAGGTGGTAATGATGGTACGACTTCATCTAGTGTCCATTCACTTATATCTAGACCAATGGCTTTAGATAATTGTTTCTTGCGTTTTTCAAGTGGAATCATATCATCTAATTGTTGTTTAAGTTTATAAGCGTCCTTCTCATTCTCATCAACATAAACGGTGAGACCTGGTAATACAAGAGGTGGTTGACGATTTTCTTCCATGGCACGTTGATGAATGTCTTGTCTGAACTGTTGGCCATCTTGTAAATTCCAAGCAATTGAAAAAATAGCATCCACGTGTCGTACTGCTAAATCACGACCTGGAATAGAAGTTCCTGCTTGAAATAAACGTGGTCGACCATATTTTGGTGTTGGAATGTTAATAGCTCCGGCAACTTGAAAATACTTTCCTTGATAATGAAGTGGATGAATATACTGATGATTTAAACCAATTCCTGAGTTTTTGTGATTAACGATAGCCTCTACAGTAAATGATTCCCATAATTTTTTCATTACATTAATAAATTCATCTGCTCGTTCATAACGTTTTTCAAGATGTGGTAAAGCTTGCATCGAGTAGTTTTGTGCTTCTAAATCAAATTGAGATGTTACAATATTTGCCCCAATACGCCCATGAGATATTTGATGTAAACTTGAAAGCATACGTGCTGCAAGATAAGGTTCATAAAAAGAAGAAGAAATGGTACCTATCAAACCAATTGAATGTGTTTCACGTGAAATGGCAGCAAGCGCCGTTAGTGGTTCAAAATAATAAGAAATATGTCCCGTTTCTTCTCCAGAAATATATTGACCATCACCTAAAAAGAATGCATCTAGTTTACCTTTTTCGGCTAATTTCGCTAACTTAATTTGAAAATCAATATCTCCAACTTCTTCAACATATGAATGTGGTAGTCTCCAAGAGGCAGGATGTAGACCTGTACTATAAGATAAAACAGATAAATGCATGTGTTTCATTGTCATTAACTCCTTTGTTATAAGTCAAAACTGTCATTTTAATTTGCATATATCGTATATGGATTGTTGAAATTTTACAATATCTGCTAACTATTTTATATCTTAAAATAATTATATACAATATCATCTAGTTGTTTAGCAATATGAATAAAATCTTGATTTAAATCCAATGTTTTGACACTAATCGTATTACCACTCATCTGAAACGTATTATCAGGTACAAGTTGTTCATCCGTTTTCGCATACAGTAACATCCCCGCAACATTAACCGATAGGCAGAAGCGTATCATAAGTGATGCGGGTTTTATTTATTATTTATGAAAGTAAAATAAAATTTGAATTTCATCTTAAATGTATTATATGTTCATTGTTGGGTAATATGTAGATGTTTAAGAAGTTGATTTATATAATGTTTACCAATTTATGATAAAGAGGGTTATCGTGATGAAGAGTTTGATAAAAAGTATAAAGGGACATGGATAGTTGGATCTATCATGACAATTGAACCAAAAGGTAAGTACATGGAATCTAGAGGTATGTTTCTATATATTAATCGCAATACTAGAACAACCTAAAGGTTATTATTATGTGAGGAAAACAACAGATGACAGTAAAGGTAGACTAAAAGATGATGAAAAGAGATATCCTGTAAAAATGGAACACAATCAAATTATTCCAACGAAGCCGATACCTAATGACAAACTAAAAAAGGAAATAGAAAACTTCAAATTTTTTGTACAATATGACAACTTTAAAGATATTAATGATTATAAAAACGGGGATATTTCATACAATCCTAATATTCCTAGTTATTCTGCGAAATATCAACTGAATAATAATGACTATAACGTGAAACAATTAAGAAAAAGATATGATATTCCAACCAATCAAGCCCCTAAGTTATTGTTAAAAGGGGATGGCGACTTAAAAGGATCATCCGTAGGTTCTAAAAATTTAGAATTTACTTTTGTAGAAAATAAAGAAGAGGATATATTTTTTACAGATGCAGTACAATTCACTCCTAGCGAGGATGATGAATCATGAGTCAAACAGATTATCAAATTAAACCTGATAATATAAAAGGTAATTCTAAAGAAACCAGCTCAATATCCAAAATCAGTTATGAAATAGAAAATGCGAATAATAAAAGTTTGAAAAAATGGCAAGGTTATTCGATGGATGGTTTTATGATTACACCTGGAAGTGACTGAAAATAATCAGTAGTCCTAAGATAATTTTTTATATGGAAATTCATAAAGCATCCTTCATCACAAAGTGAAGGGTGCTTTGTTTATTTATAAGTGTTATATTTAGAAATGACTTACTGCTCATTATCTATAAAGATTTGTACATTGAAAATATTGATTGTTTTAACAAGAGGAGGTCATGTTGTTATTATGAGTCAGTTTAAGGACACATTATATAAACTGTTTGAGCCAATGATGAAAATAGAGTTCTATCAAAATCTTTTGGTTAATCTTTTAATTATACTTGCTTATATCTTGATGGGTATGATTGTAATTGCGATATCAAGAAAGTTAGTTACTAAATTTTTCAACGTTAATGAAAAGAAAAAGAACCGTCATAAAATTAAGAGAAGTGAAACACTATCCACATTGATTCAAAATTTAATAAGTTATGTCGTATGGTTTATTGTCCTTACGTCAATACTTTCACGTTTCGGTATTAGTGTATCAGCAATTTTAGCAGGAGCTGGAGTTGTTGGTGTTGCCGTTGGTTTCGGAGCACAAACAATTGTAAAAGACATTATTACTGGTTTCTTTATTATATTTGAAGGACAGTTTGATGTGAGTGATTATGTTCAAATTAATGCATCTGGGGTAACAATTGCTGAAGGTACAGTTAAAACGATTGGTTTAAGATCAACACGTATACAATCAGATACTGGAGAAATTTATACATTACCTAATGGTATGATTAGTGAAATAGTCAATTATTCTGCTACAGATGTTTCACCTATTGTGATGATACCGATTTCTCCAAATGAGAGTTATAAAGTAATAGAAGAGAAATTATTAAGATTTTTACCTACATTAAAGAATAAATATGACATATTTGTATCCGCACCAGAATTACTTGGTTTAGATAGTGTTGATGGCAATGAAATGGTGATTAAACTTTTAGCACATGTTAAGCCCGGAATGCATTTTCCAGGACAACGTTTGCTTCGTAAAGAGGTCATACAATACTTTAGTGAAGAAGGCATTCATATTCCTAAACCAACACTTGTAAAACTTGATAAAGAATTGAATAAAAAAGAATAGTCTGCAGATTCATTTTTAATGTGAAAATTCATAAAGCATCCCTCATCGCAAAGTGAAGGATGCTTTATTTTTATTATGATAAGTCATGAGTGATAGTGATTTGAAAAACATTGTTGAGTAAAGTTGTTATAAAGTCATCATGTATGAAATTTCATAGACAGTATCTTGTATTGATACATTGTACACACACTATTCATTCTGGCTTTAGTTATATTTAAACAAGAGGAATGAAGATGACAAAACGCTTTACTGTTAAAACAATATTTGCTTTTATAGTTTTGTATAGATGTGCATATAATTTTAACTTTGCAACAGAACCTACGATTAATATAAGACCACAGAAAAAAGTAACAACACTCGTTATGTATGCCAAAGATAAAGCGAATAATAAGAGTGCTTCTTTAAAGTTAAAAGTAAAATAAATCAAAAATGAAACAACCATGCATTGTGAACTTCACGAAATCATATTACGATTGTAGTAACAAAACTTTCAAAAGGGGCGTTATGTTTGGAAGAAATTAACTTGTTAGAAGATAAAAAATTAGCGAATAAACTAGCTATATATTCATATATTAGCTTTGTCGTTTTCGGTATCATTTTTTATATTATTATGAAGTTTTCGGATACACCTAAATTTTTTGATTCTTTGTTAGTTAACGCATTATTCGTGATTATTCTTATTGTACTTATGTTTGTTGTTCATGAGTGTATTCACGGGATATTTTTCAAACTCTTTTCACCTAAGAATAAAGTCTATTTCGGTGCAGCTAACGGTATGATTTATTGTGCGATACCAGGCGGAACGTTTACACCGCTCACATTTTTAATTAGTAGTATTGCACCGTTTGTCATTATCACAATGCTATTTATAGTGACGTTATTTTTAGGGTGGTTTCCACGGGGGCTCTTTTTCTTCTTTGCCACATTTCATGCAGGATGTTGCGCTGGTGATTTCTATTGGGTTTGGAAAATGATTAAAGCCCCGAAAGACGCAACCATTGAAACAACGGATAAAGGCATTATTATCCGTTCATAATTAAGATATGTTTAATAAATTTTTTAAAAGCATCCAACATTAAATGACCTGTTGGGTGCTTTTAGTTTTATAATACCAACTCTATACCATCTAAGTGCTTGCCAATGACTACCAAATATAAAGGGACGTCTGATTTAAATTGAACGGGTGTTAATTCGATTTCTCCTTCAGCGTATTGAACTAAATGTATCAATTTACTATCTGTAAAACGCACAAATCCTTTCACACGGTATACTTGTTGTGGGAGTTGGGTTAACCTTTCAATGAAATCTGCTTTTGTTTGTGAGCGAGGCGTATCTATTAACTGATGATTGATGGCGTGATGTAGTGTACCACTTTGTTTAACATCTAAATGTTTCACGTTTAACAATGTGTTTAACGCTAATTCTCCCCATTGTCCTACTTGTATATTTGCGTCTCCATTAATGACCTCTAGATGTCTTAATAAGCAAGCGACTTGATTAAAATCAGCGATATCAATCTTATTCATAAATAATGTAGAACAATGACTTAACTGTTCATAGAATAACGCTTGAATATCTCTAGGGTATGTTTCTATCTTCTCGTACAACTTTGCATCAATGATGCCGAGCATACTTCTAATAGTGGTAATTGGAGCTAGTACAGGGGTTAGACAGGCGTCAACAACGGCCAATGGTTCAGCGATACCACTACATTCTATAAACACAAGATCTGGTTGATGTTCTAAATATATTTCATGCAATTGTTGTGAAACGTTTGATTTCATAGCACAGCAAATGCAGCCTTCTACAATCTCACTGATAGGAATAGTTGGATGAATGAGTTGACTATCGACACTCATTTTTCCGAATTCATTAATAATTAATGCAGTTTTTATATCATGATTCAATGCGTCTTTAATTAGATGGTTCAATGTTGTTGTCTTGCCACTGCCTAAGAAACCTCCAACAATAATGATTTCCATAATAAACTCCTAACTTTGAATGAGATACCAACGTTACGATTTTACAGTGTTATTGAGGTAGGGAAATAAATCAACAAACAAATCGTAATTATTACTATTTAAAAAGTATACCTAAATCTATACACATTTTCAAAAAATGAATAGTTAAGGGGGATTAAATGCATTTCTGATGTCTAACATTAATAATTTTAAAAATTATCATTGACAATTAGACGGATTAATGTAAATAATAAAACGTAATGATTTTGATTTAGGAGATGTGTACATGTTTAAGAGAAGTATTATTTTATTATTTGTAGCTGTTTTAACATTATCACTTGCAGCATGTGGCAAAGGTGATAGTGATAAATCATCTGGTCATAAAGGTAAGTTAGAAGTTAAGACGACAGTTTACCCACTTAAATCATTTGCGCAACAAATCGGTGGTAAATATGTTGATGTTGAATCAGTTTATCCAAACGGAGTAGACCCACATACATATGACCCAAGTCAGAAACAAATGGTTGATATTGGCAAATCAGATTTATTCGTATACACAGGTGATAATTTAGATCCCGTAGCTAAGAAAATTGCAAAAGCAATTAATGATAAAGATAAAACATTATCTTTAGAATCAACATTAGATAAAAATAGTGACTTATTAAAAGGTGAAGAAGACGAACATGAGCATGAACATGGTGAAGAACATGAACACGGCGAAGAGCATGAGCACCATCATCATGGCAAGTATGATCCTCATATCTGGTTAGATCCTGTGATTAGTCAAAAATTTGCTAAAGAAATTAAAGATGAATTAGTTAAGAAAGATAGTAAACATAAAGATTACTATGAAGATAACTATAATAAATTAGTTAAAGACTTAAAAGGCATCGATAAAGATATGAAAGAAGCAGTTAAAGGTAATGAAGGTAAAACAGTTTATATTTCACATGACTCTATTGGTTATTTAGCTGATAGATATAACTTCAAACAAGAAGGTATTGAAAATATGAATGCTGAAGAACCTAGCCAAAAAGATTTAACGAATATTGTTAAACAAATTAAAAAAGATAAAGTGAAATATATCTTAGCTGAAGAAAATGTATCTAACAAAGTTGCCGACACAGTTAGAAGAGAGACTGACGCAAAAACAATTAAATTCTACAATATGGGCTCACATACGAAACAACAAGATGACGACAAAAATACGTACCAATCATTTATGAAAGAGAACGTTAAAGCGATTGAAAAAGCCCTTAAGAATGAATAATACGATATAAGATAAAAAATATTAATGCTTCATATCAAGGCCTCGTGATGATAGTCATGAGGTCTTTATTTATTAGAAGAAGAGGTAAGTCTTACCTCCCTATTGGAGGAAGATAGAATTAGGCAGGGATTAATGTTACGGTGATAATGAAATGTAGCATTAGAGGAGTTCATTAGAAATGTCTTTAGGTACGTTGGTTCATGTTATGTTTTATACGCTATTCTTTATAATAGTCGGAATGGCAATTGTATTTGGCGTTTGTCTGCAAAAGAGAAAACAAAAAAATAGTAAGTCTAAATAATCATAAATATTTACTAAAATAGGCAGCTAGCAGATTAAATTCTACTAGCTGTCTTTTGTATATTTATGAACGTGTGAATAAATTGTTATAAATCAAAGTGATGACAATTCTATATTATATAATTTTAATATTTATTAAAAATCAAAAAACTATAAAAATGAATATTGCGGGGTGCATTAATTAAGGTATATAATAAATTAAAGCTAAAATTTATTAATTTGAAACATGATGAAAGTAGGATGAGTATAGTGAACAAAGGGGTAGCATTAAAGAGATATTCACTTATATTAGTAGTCTTTCTGATAACGATGTGTTTATCTTATCTTTTTCAATTTAATGAAGCGCATGCTTCTACTAAAAGTGATCATTTAGGTGTACAACAAACATCTCAACAACAGGTCATTAGACAACAAAATAACTCAATAAATGTATCTAAAGATAAAGTTGTAGCAACGCAGCCTAAGGTACAAACGCCGTCTAAGGTAACAAATCGCAATCAAGCTTCGTTACAAAAGACAATGGCACCTTCTAAACGAGCACATGTTACTTCAACACATGTGACACCAAAAAGTACTAAAGTACAACCTTCATCGCAAAACTTTTCAAAACAAAAGCAAAGACAGAAGCAACCAACTAAGGTTAACAAAAAAGTTGTCTCAACAAATAAAAAACCACAAAAAGTATCAAAAGTAACGCGCGCACAATCTGCGAAGCCACAGTTATTAGCACAAACTACTAAAGTAAAAAGCAAATCAACACCGCCAAAAACATCAACACGTAAACCAACTACGAAAATGGCAGTTGTAACTAAGACTAAAACTGCGAAACCAAGTGCGCAAACAACAGTTAAAGCGTCTACAAAAGCATCATCAACGACGAAAAAGAACTATTACAATAAAGCACCTAAGCATTGGCCATCTAATGTGCCTGGTGGAGATAATGTACGTGATTTCGGTCAAACGACGAAAGAATCAGGTATTGATGATGCTTTAAAAATTATGAAGAAATCAGGAAACAAAGGTGTAACCATTGAACATGCTAAGGCGAAAGATGCCAATATCGCAACAGTTTATAATTGGAATCCAAAAGCAAAACAATTAACATATGGCACTGGTACAGCAATTGGAAAGCATACGATTCTAACTGCGAATCATGTTGTTAATGATCAAAACGCGCATAAGCCTTTAACACCGTCACAACCACAAAATATGCGTATCAACATATTACAAGAGGGATCTAAAATTGTGCGTACCCTTGAAGTCTTTGGTGTTCAAATGCTGCAATATGGTGATGTTTCTCTAGTGTATACGTATGAAGATATTTCAAAGTATATGAAGATAAGAAGGATTGCATCAGAAAGTTCGATTAAAGCTATGAAGTCAAACACACCTATTCACATGTACCACTATGGTAAGCCGACTGGTAAATATAAAAATGATCCTGCCGGCACAATGTATCATTCAAAAGGGAAATATACGATGCCTGCACGTAATGTGAACCCGATTGGCTATTATCAAATGATGGCAGAACCAGGTTCTTCTGGTGGGGCAGTCTTAAATAGTAAAAATGAAGTGATTGGTGTCCATGCTTTCCGATTAAACTCAGGAGATTATAAAAAATATAATTTAAATACGATGGCTGAAATCAGAGGTAAATTACGTAAAGAAATTATTGATAATATTGTTTAGTGATTCATTAATTTAATAAATTTAAAAAAGTGAGCGGGATGACATAACTAGAATAATGTCATTGTCTTGCTCATTTTTTGTGTAATTGAAACTATTTTTGTGTGTAAAACGCATCGAATACGTTGTTTAAATCCTTGTTTGCAGCATCTAAGATTTCGTCTTCAGGTAAGACTGACGTACCTTGGGCACGAGCGATGTAAAACTCATCAAATCCCATGATTTCTTTAAACAATTCTTTTAGATAGTAATATGAGAATTCAAGTGGCGTATAACGGTCGTCATTTGTATAGACACCACCACTTGCTTGTAATACTAGTGCTTTATAATCATCTGTCATTAAGCCAACAGAACCTTCCTCAATATATTTAAATGTTTCTCTAGCAATCATAATGTTGTCGATGTAGTCTTTTAATCTCGATGTGATATTGAAATTGTGAAGTGGTGTTAGAATGACAATGCGATGGTTAGCTTTAAATTGATTTAATAAGAATGCCGACATATAAGCGATTTTTGTTTCATCATCTGATAAGGACTCGCCTAAACTTTGCTTATTCCAGACATTTAATAATTGATCACCTTCGATACGAGGTACATCAATATCATATAAATTCAATTATTCAATTTCCCCGTTTGGAAATGTAGTTTTATATTTATCTAGAAATAAATTTTTTAATTTGGCAGTATACGTTGATTCATTATTAAAATCTGGGTGGGCATTAATAAGTAGCGTCTTCATGATATAGCAAATCCTTTAAGTGTAGTAGCGTTATTATATATTTTTAATATCAAAATAACTATGATTTCAATTTAAAATGGCTCAATATATTTAATAACAGGGTATCCATAGAATAAAGGGGAGATGTCGAGTGGCAACAGACAAAAGTTTTCACGAAATATTTTTAAATAAAATTAATTTAAGCAAAATTAAAACGAGAAGTATGATGGGAGAGTATCTCGTATATTATGATGGCAAAGTGATAGGTGGTTTGTATGATAATAGATTGTTAGTTAAAGCCTCAAATTCTTCCCTTGAAAAGCTAAAAGGATATGAATTAGTATCGCCGTATCCGAATGCGAAATAGATGATATTTATACCTAATATCAATGATATTGAAGACATCGAGACTTTGTTTTCAGACATAAAGAATGATTTACGTTAATCATTTGCGAATAGGGGAAAAACTATCATAGTTGTCGTTGCAGTCGGTATTAAACAACGTGAACGTTATAGGGAAGGTAGACTACGGTCACTAACAGGTTAGTCTTACCCATGGACCACAAATAAAGACACTAACTAAACAGACGTAGCATTAGACATCTTTAACCAACTAAGGTATGAATGTCCGTGCTACGTCTCATTTTCTTTATATAAATTACTTTTCAGCCAAGTACTTAACTGCAACGTCTTTGTAGATATCGATGTATTTAAGATACATGTCCTTTTCTATATATTCATCCACTTGATGGGCCATAATCGTAATACCAGGACCAACAATAGCAAGATCTATATTATTAGGATTATCACCTAACAGACTTGAAGCATCGGTAGTACCAATGAATGCTGCGACAAAGACGTCTTCTTCATTCACGTAATGAGGTGCAACGTCAGTAATTACTTGAATTAAAGTGCTATCTTTATCACTTGTGACAGGACGATGATCACTTACGACTTCAAACGACAATGCTTCAGGATTAACCTCATCAACTGTCTGTTGGAATAGTGACTTAACAAAGTCATTATTATACTCAGGGACAGGTCTTACATTATATTCAATAGAGGCTTCCTCAGGTACAGAGTTGAATTGTTTGCCACCTTTAATAATAGAACCCATCAATGTAAATCCTGACGCGAAGTTTTCTTCTTCTTCGCTTAAAGTGCCCTTCATAAATTTATTTACCATTGGTGAAACATCTAGCTCATGTTGAAGGTCATGCTGTTTGATATTATCATATTTTGAATTTAATTGATTTATAAACTGGACTAACGTGTCTACTGCATTCTTCCCTAAAAATGGCATTGAACTATGGGCAGCAACCCCAGTGGCAGTCACTTTACACGCCATTGAACCTTTATGTGCATAGAATATCCCGTTGTCTGTAGGTTCTCCGATGATTAAGCCATCAATGTCATCTAAATAACCATCTTTAACAAATCGTTTGGCACCTTCTTGTTCTTTTTCTTCTCCAGTTGTCGCAAGTAAGCGTATTGTTCCTTTAGGTAAATCTCCAGACACTTTTAATTCAATAAGTGCGATAACCATTCCCATCAAGGCACCCTTCATATCCGTCGTTCCACGTCCATATAATTTGCCATCATGTTCTGTGAGTTTAAATGGCGGATAAGTCCATTTATCGTGACGCCCGGCATCAACTACGTCCATATGACCACTCATCGCTAATATTGGCGAACCGCTCCCGATTTCAGCTACTAAGTTCGCTCTTGTCTCGCTCACTTTTAATATTTTAGAAGGTATATCGTATTGTGCTAATAAGTTTTGTATATAATGACAGACTTCGATTTCGTTTTCATTTTCTGACTGAATTTTAATAATATCTGCTAGTAACTTAATTTTTTCTTCCTCTTGAAAAGTACGCATATGTATCCCAACCTTAAATATGATTTTAGTATTATCTATACATAAAGTGTAATTTATAAACATTATAATGAATATTCATCCTAATTTATTTTATGAAATTGCATGCAAAATGATATAGTATTCAAAAATAGGTTACATTAGTAATTGTTAATGTAATATAATATCGAAGTTGTTAATAAATAATGAATGTTACATATTTATTTTTTAAAGATTTAAATTAATGTGATTGAATTATTGATACAATACTTTAAAATCAAGATTAAAATTTATAAAAAAGAGAAGGCTTTTTGAGGTATAAGAATTATGGGCGAGAGAGAAATGATAACACCCAGAACATTTATATTTAATGTATTAAACGGTGTAGCTTTAGCAATTGTAGTAGGTATGATTCCAAACGCAATATTAGGAGAGTTAAGTAAATATTTGAGTCAGTATAACGATATATTTATGAAAGTAGCCTTTGTAACGCAAGGGATTCAATATTCAATTCCAATTTTGACAGGTGTATTAATTGCAGGGCAATTTAAATTAACGCAATTACAAACCGCCGTTACAGGTGCAGCTGCCTTTGTAGGATCTGGTGCATCTACTTTCACAGATAAAAAGTGGGTCATTGTTGGTATAGGAGATTTAATTAATACGATGATTACTGCATCGATTGCAGTCGGTATCATCTTATTGATTAGTCATAAATTAGGTAGTTTAAATATGATTGTGTTACCAATCGTTGGTGGTGCTGTGGCGGGATTACTTGGATTATTAATCTTGCCATACACTAAATTGATTACGTTAGGCTTGGGCGATGTTATCAATGGGTTAACCAATACGCAACCTATTATCATGACTATATTGATTTCAATGATATTTTCTATATTAATTGTTTCACCGATATCATCAATTGGGATAGGTTTGGCAATCGGCATTTCAGGCTTGGCAGCTGGTTCGGCAGCAGTTGGTGTAGCAGCGAGTGCGATTATGCTTACAGTAGGTAGCTGGCGTGTAAATAAACCAGGCGTTCCGATTACTGTATTACTCGGAGCAGTAAAATTAATGATGCCGACGTTGATACGTCATCCAATGATGATGCTTCCAATTGTATGTACGGCAGGTGTATCCGGATTTGTTGGCGGCTTGCTCAATATTAAAGGTACGCCAGATTCAGCAGGTTTCGGGCTCATTGGTCTTGTTGGACCGATTAAATCGTTAAATTTATTAGATATGGGTACAACGAGTGGCTTATTGATTATCGCTATTGCGTACATCATTGTTCCATTAATTTCTGCACTATTTTTCCATTATTTATTTGTAAAAGTATTAAAAATCTATGATCCAAATATCTTTAAATATCAGGTTTAAAATTATAAATGTCTAGTTGAAGTGTGTGAATGTAGCTTTGACTAGATATTTTTGTTTTTTTTAAAGTTATAAATTGTCAAAAAGGTAATTAATGTAGTTAATTTAATATTCTGATGCACATTTGACTAACAATTAAGATAGGTATATGATTATAAAAAATTAATACACGATTGAAGGACAAGAGCTATGTTGACGATTCACAGAGAGGGAATAAACGCTAAGATACTCCTAATCTAAGAATATAGTTTACTACCTTTTCATAGATTACATGGAAACATGTAACGTTTCATGCGCGTTAATGCATGGCTAAAGTGTCATCTCTTAGTTGAGATGGAATGTTGGGTGGAACCACGGGTGTTACAAACTCGTCCCTCTTGTAGGGACGGGTTTTTTATTTATATGAATGTTTAAAGAGAGATGTATCATGTCTAATCAGCAAATCAATATCCAATTTCCAGATGGAAGTAATAAAGCCTATCAAGCAGGTGTATTCGCTAGTGATGTAGCGAAATCTATTAGCCAATCTTTTTATAAGGAAGCAGTCGTTTGTCGTGTGAATGACCGTTTAGTTGACTTGACCCATCCTCTCCAAGAAGATTGTGAACTCACATTTTATACACTTAGTGATCAAGAAGGTTTAAATGTAATGCGACATTCTGCTGCCCATGTCTTAGCACAAGCACTTACTCGATTATATCCCGACGTAAAATTAACAATCGGTCCTGTAATTGAGCATGGTTTTTACTATGATATCGATTTAGATGAATCCATTAGTGAAGCAGATTTAAATAAAATCGAAAAAGAAATGAAGAAAATACACAACGAGAATTTAAAATTTGTGCGACAAGATTTAAGCTATGCTGAGGCTAAAAACATTTTTAAAGAAAATCCTTACAAGTTGGAACTTATTGAAGAACATCGCGATGATCAACTATCACTTTATCAACAAGGTGAGTTTATTGATTTATGTGTCGGTCCACATATACCAAGTACTAAATTTGTAAATCATTTCAAATTAACTAAAGTATCAGGTGCCTATTGGCGAGGAAATAGTGATAACAAGATGTTGCAACGTATTTATGGCGTAGCGTTTAGTTCTAAAGATCAATTTGATGACTATTTTGAATTTTTATGAGAAGCGGAAGAGAGAAATCATAGACGCTTAGGTAAACAGCTGAATTTATTCATGTTCTCTGAAGAAGCACCGGGTATGCCATTCTACCTATCCAATGGTCAGTTCATTCGAAATCAAATGGAAATTTTCTTGAGAGAGGTTCAATTGAAACACGATTATGATGAAGTGAGAACACCGTTGATGATGAACAAACGACTTTGGGAAGAATCAGGACATTGGGACCATTATCATGGGAACATGTATTTCACTAAAGTGGATGAGAATGATTACGCGTTAAAACCAATGAATTGCCCGGGACATATGTTGATTTTCAAATTTTGTGGTTTGCAATTATTTATTTGGAATTTTAACTTTAGTCGACTCTAAACGTTTTGATACACCTATTTATGTGACACTGGTTATTTTATTATTCTTTTTAATTGCATCTTATTTCAAATACGTTCCAAGATTTATTATTTTCATTAGTAATTATTCATTTTCAATTTATTTAATTCATTACTTCTTTGTGCATAGATTAGGAGCGCTTCACGATTATCCGTTGTTAAACATCCTATTTACGTTTACATTAACAGTGACATTCTCAATATGTATCGCTTATGTAATGAATTTAAGTAAATTTGGTAAGTATATTGTTGGCGGTATAGGGAAAATGAAATATGAAACGTATTATCAAAGTTATAAACAAAATTTAGTGGATTAAAAGGTGGGAGAAGTATGGCTAAATTAGTTTCAATTATTGTATCTGTTTACAATAAGGGGCAGTTTTTAGAAAAGTGCATAGAGTCTTTAATTGATTTAAAGATGGACAAGAATAATATTGAAGCGATATTTGTAGATGATTGTTCAACTGATGAGTCGGTTAACATTATCAAGCATTATGAAAAGGACTATGACTTTATAAAATTAATTCAATTACCTGAAAATACAGGTAGCCCTTCTGAACCAAGAAACATTGGAATGAGAGAGGCACAAGGTAAATATATTACGTTACTTGATGCGGATGATTGGTTAGATAAGGAAGGGTTCCCTCAAGTGATTGAGAAAGTGAATGCAGATGATGCCGACCTTGGTTATGGACAAAGTTATAAACATAAGTCTAAAAACGTGAAGCATCATGCTAAGTTTACTTCTTATAAAGAAGCATCACATTTAAAACCACAAGACATTAGTAAGATTTTTAGAGCAGTAGGACCACCAGGAAAGGTATTTAAACGAAGTCTAGTCATGGATAATCATATTGAATTTGAACATATGAAATATGGTGAGGATAAGTTGTTTTTCTTTCAACTATTTGGAAAAGTGGACGATATCACAATGTCCACAATACCTATGTATCACGTAAATCGTTACGATGAAAATAAATCGTTAGTACAGCAAACATCAATGTTAGATAAAGCAAACTTAAATTTAGAAGTCCTGGATAGAACCTGTCATATGGATATGTCTTCAGAATTAAAGCATATGGCTTTAGCTAGAATAATTGAAGTAGACTTTATTTCGAGATTCCTTCGTACGAAGACATTTATTAAATCTGCAGATAAAGAGAAATTTTATGCAGTAATTGAAAAAGTTGAACAAAAATAAAAGAGCAAGGCATTGATATCAATACATTGATTACGAATCCAGTATTCAAGCAAATCTACACGTTATATCATCATGCAGATGAATCAGTATTTGTTAATTTTACCAAGGATGTCGTTAATGACCAATGGCGCTATATTATTAAAGATGGCATTGTCTTTAGAGATTTCGTTCATCAATATGACATGATTAAACCTACTGTTGTTGATTGCTATCCAGTTTACGAAGGTACGCAAATGATGGGAGAAAACAAATACGAAGTCATTCGTGTCATGAAACCAGACGATATAAGCATTCAATCAGTGAGTCTCATTGAAATCAACAATGCGGCGAATGAATATGAAGTGACGTATAAATATAGCGACGATAAAATTTATGTTCCACATGAGGAATTTGAAAAGTTAAATAAAGATATCAATATTAATTTTAATGTGAATTATGGTGAGTCAGGACACTCATTGGTGTATGCTTCATATCCAAGTCTCAATGATGTATTTAAAATGAAACGCCAAAATTTCAAAGTTGAATTTGTGCATAAAAAGAATGAAAATAAAACACAGCAAGTAACAAACCGTAAAAGTGAATATTTCACGAGAATAATGAATCCAATGATGACACTGAAAAAAATTAAAATATATAAAGATGTATCATTTAAAGAAGAAGTAGGTAGTCTAGAAGCGGGTACTAGAGTTGAAGCGTCAGATATTCAATATACAACAAAAGGTACACCTCGTCTGGTATTAGATGATGGTAGTATAATCACAGCGAATAAAGATTTTATTACCTTAATCAACACATCAGGATTAAACAAGTATATTACTGAGGTGCCTAAGAAAGTTAAAGTTATAAAAGCGTGTAAACTCTATGATTCACGTGATTTTAAAGACAATACAGTACGTAAACTTAAAAAAGGTGATGTATTACCTATCAGAGACATCATTTATACGACTAACTCAACACCACGCTTAGTAACACAAGAAGATTTGTTCCTAACAGCAAACAAAGATTTTATTAAAGTAATCAAATAATAATGAACCTAAGTGCAATAGCACTTAGGTAAGTAATTCTAAAATGGATTATGAAACTTAGTTGAGTGACGCCTGAGAGAACAGATGAGTGTCGAGACCTCGTCTCGACCCAGCCCCCTAGGCAAGCATCTCAACTAAAGTGGAATGAAAATCCATTATAGAATTGCTATAGAGACGGCACCCCAGGAACGCGAAGCAACTTAAGTGAGTGGATTATCTATCTAAGATCGCCTTTAGAGAACTACTTTAGAACTATTGAAACTAAAGAAGCCAGTAAATGAAGTTGTTAAAACTCATTTACTGGCAATTTTAATAGGAGGATGATTTCCATGGACTTACTACATGAATGACTACATTCTATTCCATGCTGCCATGGATTGTTTTAATATTATGCTTCATCATTTTATAATATGAATCTCCTTTCGATCCTTTTTCTCCAATTGAATCTGTAAATACTTCTCCGTAAATACTTTTACCTATTTCCTCAGATAAGCTATTCATAGATTTTTTATCAACACTTGTTTCAACTAATAAATGTTTAATGTGATTATCTTTAACAAATTGGATTGCTTGTTTCATTTGTGATGGTGTACCTTGTTTTTCAGTATTAATCTCCCAAATATAACCTGGTTTAATATCAAAGGCTTTTGAGAAGTATTTGAAAGCACCCTCACTTGTAATCATGGCACGCTCTTGTTTCGGAATATCATTGAATTTATCTTTACTGTCTTTATTTAACTTTTCAAGTTGAGCAAGATAAGCATCACCTTGTTTGTGATAATCAGCTTTATGTGATGAATCTGCTTTTACGAGTTGTTCTTGAATATTCTTAACGTATTGAATACCATTATCCAGACTTAACCACGCATGTGGATCAATCTTATCTTTATTACCAGTTTCTCCGTTTAAATAAATTGGTTTAACTCCTTTAGACACCGCGAAGACTGACTTGTCATTAGTAGATTTACCCGCTTGTTCTAAAGCTTTCTCAAACCAACCGTTACCAGATTCTAAATTGAAACCATTGTAGAAGATAACATCCGCGTCAGTAAGTTGTTTAATATCTTTCGGTTTAACTTCATATTCATGCGGGTCTTGTCCGACAGGCACAATGCTATGAACGTCAACCTTGTCTCCACCAACCTGTTTGACCATGTCATAAATAATAGAATTAGTTGTTACGACCTTTAATTTGTCATGACCTTTAGAGTGTTGCTCACTTGAATTTGAACCACAAGCTGCGAGTACTAAGATTAATGCAATTAGTAATGGAATAAATTTTTTCATGTTGTTTGTACACCTCTATACTTTGTTTTTATTTTTGAAAAGAGAAGAGTCAAGATATAAATACTAAATGTTGCAATAACAATTGTTGCACCACTCGGTAGATTGTAAATAAAGCTAAAGTATAATCCTATGATAGAACTTACTATGCCTATTAAACTTGCTACGATCATCATTGAATATAGATTCTTTGTGATTAAAAAGGCAGTCGACGCCGGTGTAACAAGTAATGCAACGACTAAGATAATGCCGACAGTTTGAATACTCGCGACGGTTACTAAGGCGAGTAACAGCATTACAAAATAATGAATCATTGTTGTATTCAATCCGCTCACACGACTGAATGTCGCATCAAAAGTTGAAATCATTAATGGACGATAAAGTATGACAATGAGTAGTATCACAATGACGCCAATAATGATGGTTATCCAAAATGTTTGTCGGGTAATAGCGAGTAAATTTCCGAATAAAATATGATGCAAATCCGTCGTACTATTAATAAGACTAATAATGATGACACCCGTTGCGAGAAACGCAGTGAAACTAATACCAATAGCTGCATCAGGTTTTGTTTTACTATTATTTGAAATATAGCCAATTAATAAACTTGCGATCATGCCAGTGACTAATGCGCCGATGAACATTGGAATATTGAATAAGAATGACAATGCCACACCAGGTAAAACAGCATGACTCATCGCATCTCCCATCAACGACAATCCACGGAGGATAATCAAACTTCCTACAGTTCCACACACAATACCTACGACAATAGATGTAATTAAAGCGCGATTTAAGAATTGATAATCGAATAAATGTTGAATGAAATCAGTCATTAGATATGTCACTCCCTTCTTTAAGAGTAGAACTCACATTAAATAGAAATGTCCGGTTTAAATATTGTGGCTGCATCGCTTGATGGCTAGGACCGAAAAATCTGACTGTACGATTAAGTAAAAGAATTCGATCAAAATATTGTTCAGCTTTCGACAAATCATGATGCACAATGAGAATAAGTTTGCCCTGATTTTTTAAATGTTGAAGCTTTTCCATAATGAGTTGTTCACTATTAAAGTCGATGCCAACAAATGGTTCGTCCAATAGATAGATGGTACTATCAGACATTAAAGCTCTTGCCACAAGTACACGTTGCAGTTGCCCACCACTAAGCTCAGAAATTTGTTTATATTGTAATGATTCCAAATCTAAATCTCTTAATAATTTATGAAACTTCATTTTTGACGCGTGATCGACGCGTCTGAACCAGCCGATGGTTTGGTAACAACCAGACAAGATGACTTTTTCAACATTGATTGGAAAGTCCAAATCTAATTGTGCTTTTTGAGGAATGTATGTAATATATTGCAATTGTTTATGTATGGATTTGCCATATAAATTCATCTCGCCACTCGCGTTAAACGATCCAATTAAACTTTTTAATAAAGAGGATTTACCAGCACCGTTGGGCCCCATAATGCCAATAATTTCTCCAGAAATTGGAATCTTTAAAGTAATATCTTTAAGCACATGTTTATGATTTAAATGCAAATTCATGTTGCTAATGTCTATCAATCAATTACCTCCTAAATAAAAGTTTAGGTTAACCTAATTTATTTTATAATAAACACCGAAAACAGTGTGTGTCAAGTCAAGATAGACAATAAAAATGTGGTAATAGTATAAATTTGTTTCTGAAAGTAAGGTCTAAAGTGGGCGTTAATTATTGATATTGCTGTATTTAATGAAACGTGGCTCGATTGACAATTAAATAATTAAATGTAAAATATAAAACGTAATTATTACGATTTACAAAAAGAAAGGTATGATTTTATGGGCAAGATACCTGTAACGGTATTGAGTGGTTACCTTGGATCAGGTAAAACAACATTACTTAACCACATTTTAAATAATCGGGAAGGTCGTCGAATTGCGGTTATTGTTAATGATATGAGCGAGGTCAATATTGATAAAGACTTAGTTGCAGATGGGGGTGGACTATCAAGAACGGATGAAAAACTAGTAGAACTGTCAAATGGTTGTATTTGCTGTACGTTAAGGGACGATTTATTACAAGAAGTTGAGCGCTTAGTAGAAAAGGGGAATATTGATTATATCGTGATTGAATCTACAGGTATATCTGAACCGGTACCTGTGGCTCAAACATTCTCTTATATTGACGAAGCATTAGGTATCGATTTAACGTCAATCTGTAAACTCGATACGATGGTAACTGTTGTGGATGCTAATCGATTTATTAATGACATTAATTCCGAGGATTTACTTGTGGATCGTGATCAAGGTGCAGATCAAACAGATGAACGCTCAATTGCGGATTTACTTATTGATCAAGTGGAATTCTGTGATGTTTTAGTGCTAAATAAGACAGATTTAGTAACCGAAGCAGAATTAACTAAATTAGAAAATATTTTAAGAAAGTTACAACCAGATGCACATCTAATTAAAACAACAAATGCCGAAGTTGATATTAACGAAGTATTAGATACAGGTCGCTTTGACTTTGAACAAGCGAGTAACTCTGCAGGATGGATAAAAGAATTAACTGAAGGTGGTCACGCGGAACATACACCTGAAACAGAAGAGTATGGAATTGGTTCTTTCGTTTATTCAAGACGATTACCGTTTCACGCGAAACGTTTCAACGATTGGTTAGAACAAATGCCTAATAATATTGTTCGTGCAAAAGGTATCGTCTGGTTGGCACAATATAATCAAGTTGCATGTCTACTATCACAAGCAGGTTCATCTTGTAATATTAGTCCGGTAACCTATTGGGTGGCTGCGATGTCCAAAGAACAACGAGAACAAATTTTAAATCAGCGACCTGATGTTGCGCAAAGTTGGGACATAGAATATGGTGACAGAAACACTCAATTTGTGATTATAGGTACTGAATTAGATCAAGAAAAAATTGTGAAAGAATTAGACCAGTGCTTAGTCAATGGTGATGAAATTGATAGCGACTGGAATCAATTAGAAGATCCATATCATTGGCAGATTCGAAAAGCTTAAACTCACGACATAGTAAAGCAATAATATTTTAAAAGTAACACTTAAGATGGCTTTAACACCTTGCACATTGCGTTAAAGTAAGTTAACGCTCTGTGGCGAGGTGTCTTTTTTATGAAAGAACATCTCAAATGGTTGATGATTTAAATTTATTGAATATTTTGAACAAATCAACACTAAATTTATGTATAATAGCTAGTAAACATGTAATAGGAGAGATATGACACATGATGAAACAAAAACTTTCAATCAAAGAAAATATATTTATTGGTTCGATGTTGTTTGGCTTATTCTTTGGTGCAGGAAATTTAATCTTTCCTATTCATCTTGGACAAACAGCAGGTGAGAATGTTTGGCTTGCGAATTTAGGTTTCCTAATTACAGACATTGGGCTACCTTTTCTAGGTATAGTAGCGATTGGTATCTCCAAAACAAATGGCGTCTTCGATATTTCATCTCGAGTGAGTAAAGGCTATGCGTACGCATTTACGATTGCTTTATATTTGGTCATTGGACCATTCTTTGCTTTACCAAGGCTTGCAACAACATCGTATGAAATTGCATTTTCACCATTTATTTCGGCAGGTACTGGAAAAATTGTATTACCGATATTTAGTATTTTATTCTTTCTTATAGCATGGTTTTTCTCAAGAAAGCCATCTAAAATTTTAGATTACATAGGTAAATTCTTAAATCCAGTATTTTTAGTATTACTAGGTATCGTAGTTGTCTTAGCATTTATTAAACCAATGGGTGGTATTAGTCATGCGCCAGTAAGTGCAAATTATAGTGATAGTGTCTTATTGAAAGGGTTTATAGACGGTTATAATACGCTAGATGCACTCGCATCACTCGCTTTCGGTATTATCATTGTGACAACAATTAAGAAATTAGGTATTACTAATCCAAATGGGATCGCTAAAGAAACTTTCAAGTCAGGTTTTATAAGTATCGTAGGAATGGGCATTATTTATACATTGCTCGCTTTAATGGGTACGATGAGTTTAGGTCATTTTAAAGTGAGTGAAAATGGTGGTATCGCACTGGCTCAAATTGCGCAGCACTATCTTGGAGATTACGGTATTATCATTTTATCTCTAATCATTATTGTCGCTTGTTTGAAGACAGCAATTGGTTTAATTACTGCATTTTCAGAGACATTTACAGAACTATTCCCGAAAATGAATTACCTTTGGTTAGCAACAGGTGTAGCGTTACTCGCTTGTATCTTCGCTAATGTCGGGTTAACTAAAATTATTATGTATTCAACGCCGGTATTGATGTTTATCTATCCGTTAGCGATTACACTGATTTTATTAACGCTTGTCAGTCCATTATTTAATCATTCGACAATTGTTTATAAATTTACAACGTTCTTTACAATGTTTGCAGCGTTCTTTGATGGTGTAAACGCAAGCCCGGAATTTTTTGCAAAGACATCATTTGCACAAGCGTTAATAAGTTTCGCTGAACGTTATTTACCGTTCTTCACAATTGGAATGGGTTGGATTGTTCCGGCAATCATAGGATTTGTAGTAGGACTTATCGTTTATTTAATTCGTTCTCGTAGACAAACTCAAACAAAATAAATATTAAATAATAACATGTAAGCCTGGGACATAAATCAATGTCTCAGGCTAAAAATATATATTGGCAGTCGTTGACTGAATTAAAATGATCTTGTAACAAGCATCTTTTTAATTCTAGTCAACCTTACCGGAGGAGGGCGAAGGAATAAATTTTTGAAAAAATATTATTTCTGTCCCGCTCCCATAGCTTATTTTTTTGCATTCAATCATAACTTTTAAAATTCTTATTGTGTAATTGTACATAGTGTAGTACTATTTAAAACGTAATCATTACGATTTAAAACGAGCGAGGAGAATTAGATGACTAAGAGTTATGATGTTTGGTGGCAAAAAGACCAAGAATCAGATGATGATATGGCGCGTGACCATCAAGAAGCTTGGGAGAGAACTATAGAAATGCTTGATACATCGGATATCAAAGGGAAGACAATCTTAGATGTGGGATGTAATCAAGGCGGATTTTTAAGAAAATTATATGACACAACGCCATTTAAAGAAGGTGTCGGCATAGATTTAGCACGTTTATCTTTAGAAAAGGCAGAAACTTTAAAAGGTGAACGTCCACTTACATATTATTTAACTGATAAACCACAAGAGACAAATAGAACATTTGATACTGCTGTAAGTACATCTGTCCTGTACTTAATCGAAGACATTCCACAACATGCACAAGATTTAAAAGAAGTGTTGAAACCGGGAGGCGTTTACTATGCTTCATTCGCCGATTTAACCAATAATCCTAGTCGTCAATTTATGGATGACACGATTAATCAATACGGCGCAACACCTTCTCAGAACCATTCTTTAAAACACATCGTTGATAGCTTTGTTGATGCAGGGTTTGAAGTTGCAGTAATGAAAGAACCTGTGCCTGACGTGATTGATTTAACACATTATAGTGATTTTTATCTATCACCAAATGATTATCTACAAACACTTTATGAGGAATCATTTTTAATTAAAGCAAGCGTGAAAGAAGGTATCGGTAAATGAAAAAGCGTGTATTAATTACAATGGCAGCAAGCGCAACGCTCTTATTAGCAGGTTGTGGGAATGACCAAAAAGAAGATAAAAATATCACAGTATCGCTACCTACTGAAGCGAAAGCAGATAAACTTGACGCACAAGGTTATGACGCCGCAATGCCAGTCTATAGTGCAGTATATGATGCATTAGTTAAATATGATAAAGATAAAGGTGTGAAAGCTGGTTTAGCAGAAAAATGGCATGTTGACGACTCAGGAAAAGTCTATGAATTCCATTTGAAAAAGAATGTTAAATTCTCAGATGGCTCAGCTTTAGATGCTAAAGCAGTGAAATTCTCGATTGAGCGTGCGAAAGCGATGAACAAAGATACGACTGTAGAAACGTTAAAAAAATTGGATAAGGTTGTTGTTAAAAATAATCATGTTGTCCAAATTAGATTGAAGTCACCATCAAATCAAGTTTTGAATGAATTAACACAGGTGAGACCGTTGCGTATTATGAGTCCACATTCCGTTGAAAATGGTAAAGTAAATGGCAAATTTGAAAAAGCAATCGGAACAGGTGCCTTTGTCGTTGATAAAACTGGCAAAGAAAAAACGACAATGAAGCCAAATAAATATTTCAACCATAGCCATCCCGTAAACTACAATCTTGCGTTCCAAACGATTGAAGATGGAGATTCAAGAAACTCAGCAGTACAAAGTGGTTCTGTAGATATTTCTGGTGGTGCTTTAGGAATGCTGTCAGATCAACAAATTAAGCAAGACAAGAAAAATAAAAACTTAACTGTTGAAGATAAACCAAGTACAGTAAGTCATTTCATGGCATTTAACCCGGATAATGATGTATTAAAACAGCGTACAATACGTGAAGCCATTAGTAAGAGTATCGATACAAAAGATATTGCGGGTAAATCTGTAAATGGTTTATTCCAGAAGAACGTAGAATTTGTAAATAAAGATAATCAACAGGCACATGACTATGATGTAAAAGATGCTGAGAAGTTACTTAAACAAGCCGGTTATCACAAGAACAGTGACAGTATTTTTGAAAAAGACGGTAAATCATTAACATTTAATTTGGTTATTCAAACGGCAGAGTTCCCAAGTTGGAAAGATAAAGCGGAAAAAGTGCAACGTCAACTTAAAAAAGCTGGCATTAAGTTAAATGTGAAAACGTTAGATTCACAATCATACTATGACACGTTATGGACGAAAAAAGATTATGACCTCATCTTCTATAGAACGTATTCAGATGCCTTAATGCCATATAATTTCATGAGTTCAGTATTTAAAAATAATGATGGCAAGTCAGGTGTATTAGCTAATGATAAAACATTGACTCAGCAACTAGATGACTTCCCAACAACTGTATCTAAAAAAGAACAACAGCGTTCATTTGATGAAATATTCAAACACTTTAATCAACAATATTATGGTGTGCCTATTGCTTATCCAAATGAAACCTTTGTCGTTAGTGATAAAGTAAAGCAATTCAAATTCTCTGGACTTACTGATGCTCCTATTGATTATAAAGCGTTGAAAGTTAATGAGTAACAATGCTTAAACGAACAATAAAATTAATACTTTACTTAATCATGAGTTCGTTTATTATATTCGTTTTAGTCGAGAAGACATCAGGTAATCCAGCGATACTATACTTACAACGTCATGGTTATACGTCGATTACCCAGGAAAATATTGAAGCAGCACAACATAAACTTGGTTTGGGCCAGCATTTTTTATTAAGATATATCGATTGGGTTGGACATGCACTTACTGGTAACTTGGGATACAGTTTTAGTACAAATGAGCCAGTAACAACTATGATTATGGAGGCCGTCATTCCAACATTAATATTAATCGTTGTTTCAAGTTGTATTATATTGCCATTGGGTTATATGGTTGGTTATTTTATTGGGACGCGCCCACATACTCGATACGCGAATGGTATTGGTGGATTCGCTCAAGTGATGACTTCTATGCCGGAATATTGGTTAGCCATTTTGTTTATATATTATTTAGGAGTACGTTGGCAGTTGCTACCTTTTGTAGGTAGCGATTCTTGGAAACATTTCGTGCTACCCATCTTCACCATTGTTGTTATAGAAGGATGTCATATCTTATTGATGACATCGCACCTTATTGCGCAAACATTAGATAATGATGCGTATCAACTTGCTCAGTTAAGACATTACTCATTAAAGGCGCGTATCATTGTCCAGATTAAAGAGATATTTGCACCACTCATGACCATTTCAATTAACAGTATGATTCATTTAATAGGAAAAGTAGTCATACTTGAAGTAATCTTCAGCATGTCTGGTATAGGGAAATTATTAATTAATGCTATCAATCAACGAGATTATCCACTTATTCAAGGTATTGTGGTCTTTATCATCGTCTTAATTATGTTCATTAATTATTTAGGCGACATTATCATTTTAAACAATGAACCTAGACTTCGACGACATACCAAACGCCAAGCTCATGAGAAAAGAGGTGTGTCGTGATGAAAAAATATCAAACTTACATCGCCATAAGTACAATATTAAGTGTGATGTTTGTGCTAATTGTATATTGCTTTATGCAAGACACACAAAACTTGGACCCACTTCAATCACCTAATAGCCAACATTGGTTAGGCACGGATCAATTAGGCAGAGATTTCTTTGTCAGACTGATTGTAGGTAGCCTAGTCACATTAAGCTTAACTAGCGTGGTAATTCTGTTAAGTGTTTGCAATGGACTGGTCTTTGGGTTAATTGCAGGTATAGAAAGAAAATGGTTAGATCAAATCATCATGTTTATTGCTGATATGCTATTGGCAATTCCTTCGTTTATTATTGCATTAGTCATCTTAAGCTTAGTAAGTAATTCAATGCTAGGTTTGATACTTGCCCTAACGATTGGATGGATAGGCCGTTATTTACGTTATTTCAGAAATTTAACACGAGATATTCAAAAACGTCCCTTTGTCAGTTATGCAAGGCTAAGTGGTAACTCAACATTTAGAACGACAGTGGTACACGTGATTCCGCATTTACTAAGTAATATATTTGCTTTGGTTACAGCTGACTTTGGCAAAATGATGCTAAGTATATCTGGACTTGCCTTTTTAGGTCTAGGTATTAAACCACCGACGCCCGAGTTAGGAACCATTCTCTTTGACGGGAAAAGTTATTTTAATGGTGCACCTTGGCTCTTCTTCTTCCCTGGTGTATTGTTAGGAGGTTTCGCCTTATTATGTCAAATGATCAACAAAAAAATAACGCAATGAATACTGTAGTTAAAGTCAATCAATTATCCATCTTAGATCATAATCGGTCATTGTTAAACGATGTGAATTTGACAATAACTAAAGGTGCATTTCATTGCATTATAGGTGAGAGTGGTAGTGGGAAGTCATTATTGACGAGAACTATTCTTGGAATGAAACCATCACAACTAAGCTATCAAGGAGAAATCAAGATTGATTTAAATAAGGCGGATGTCGTTTTTCAAGATGTTCAAAGTAATATGTTTCAAAACGTGACTTTGGCTAAACATTTCCAATATATTTATGAAGCTAACCATTCACAACTATCTAAACAAGATATCGAGGAAGACGTCTTAGATAAAATGCAATTACTCGGTTTAAATCAAGGTAAACAATTACTTAAACGATATCCCTTCGAACTTAGTGGAGGTATGGCACAACGTGTAGCCTTTATAATGTCATTAATTAGACGTCCGGACTACTTATTTTTAGATGAACCGACGAGTGCGCTAGATCAAGAGAACGTTAAAAAGTTTATGCACTATTTGATTAAGGCACAGGAACATTATCAAATGACAATTGTCTTTATTACACATGATATTAACTTAGTTAAGGATTATGCCACTCATATTAGTATTATGCAGCAAGGTCAATTGATTGAAAGTGGTGAGGCATCATCCATTTTAGCTAACCCCACACATAGCTATACGAAAAATTTAATTACTATCGCACATCGGAGACAGGCCTATGCTTAAAATTGAAAGATTAACTAAATACATTGATGGGAAACTTATCTTCAAAGATATATCATGTGCAATTTATGACCAACATTTACTTATAAGTGGTGAAAGTGGCTGCGGTAAGTCTACGTTAGCCAAGATTATCGCCGGATTAGATATGAATTATCAAGGTGACTTATACTTTAATGGCCAATTGCGTAAGTCATATACGGCAAAAGAATGGATGAAACACATCCAATATGTGCCTCAGTATCAACGTGACACATTAAACCAGCGCAAAACTGTATTATCTACGCTATTAGAACCACTTAAGAATTACAAATTTGATAAGCATAGTTACACATCAAGAATAGAAGCGGTACTTAGACAATGCAAGTTACCACAAAGCATACTTAATCAAAGCATTTCAACGCTAAGTGGTGGACAATTTCAACGTGTATGGATAGCGAAGGCACTAATTCTAGAGCCAGAGATATTGATATTAGATGAAGCAACGACAAACTTAGATGTGATTAACGAGGAAGAAATAATTCAAATGTTAATTACGTTAAAGCAAACGCAATTAATCATTATTTCACATGATGCGTACGTCTTGAGTCGCTTTAAAGGCGTTCAGTTACAACTCAAACAATTGAATAATTAGAGTCAAACCTCCTGATAAGGTATATACTTAATGGTACATACTAGACGGGAGTTTTTTTATGATACCAAAGCAAGCTTATAAACAATTGGTATTAAGCATGCTGGCATTAATGATTGCAATGTCAATTAGCCGTTTTGCATATACGCCAATTTTGCCATTTATGCAACAAGATACTTCGATGAATAACCAAAATGCAGGTCTGTTAGCGACATTCAATTATTTAGGTTATCTAATTGGTGCTATCATACCTATGTTTATTACGATAAAATCTAAAGTCTTTGATTTAAAGTTATATGTCATGATTAATGTGATTTCTGTTATTTTTATGGGACTTTCAGAGCATTTTCTTATCTGGTCAGTACTGCGAATAATTGCCGGGATAACGAGTGGTACGATCTTTGTTTTAGCATCTAACGTAGCGTTAGAAGCATTAAGAATGGCTAATAAACAAAGTATTTCGGGAATTTTATATAGTGCAGTAGGAATAGGAATATTTTCTAGTAGTATTTTTATATTTCTTTATACGCAAGCTCAGACTTGGAAAGCAACATGGATTATATTAGGTGTTGTGGCTTTAATGGCAGGTATCATTATACTAACCAGTATGAAGAACAACCCTTCAATCTCTATACACACGACGTCATCAAATCAGAATCCAGGGAAGGCATTAAATCGTGCATTTATTATTTCATTCTCTATTGCCTATTTTTTTGAGGGAGCGGGCTATATAGTTACAGGTACATTTTTAGTCGCACTTATTAAGACTATACCTGCATACGCAGATTACGCTGCATTAAGTTGGATGTTTGTAGGTCTAGGTGCAATGCCGGCCACGTTAATTTGGTCATTATTTGCTGAAAAGTTTGGGTACAAAAAGGCGATATATAGTGCATTAATATTACAAATTATTAGTGTAGGCTTGCCTATCTTTTCACATCATATGCTAGGCTTAATCATTGCGTCGATGCTATTTGGTGCAACCTTCTTAGGTTTAACAACATTATTTATGTCGAAAAGCCAAGAACTTATGTATTATACAAATCAAAAGTTAAATCTTGTATCGTTATTAACAGTCGTTTATAGTGTCGGACAAATGATAGCGCCAATGATTGCGGGATTACTCATCGGAGATTCAAACAATTATCAGTTGGCGTTAACCTTCGCAATGATATTACTTATACTAGGTTTCATATTTAGTGTAATAAGCTATAGATTTAATGCATATAAATAAAAATATCTTGAAATACATGGTTTAATTAAGAATTTTTAAAATCGTAAGCAATATAGAAGTTTGGAAGTAATAAAAATAGGGCATATTTTACTAATTAAACCTTTCATGAAAAATGAAACGGCATGAGGTTTTTAATTTATAGGGGGATTGTCACATGAATATTTATAAATTACGTTATCAACATTATAAAGATATTGTTGATGATAATATCTTAACAGTATTTGTATTGGCTAAAAATGAAGAAGAAGTTGAACAATTTGCAAAAAAAGTAAGTTATGCAGTTGAAAGTATTACACAAATCTCTCAAGAAGAATATGAAAAAGAAAAAGCTAAAGATGAACATTTCGGTCTTGAGCATGCTGAAAATTATTTAGATTAATATGAATTATCGGTCGGGGAGTAGGTCAGAAATAATATTTATTTCATTGTACCCCCAGCTTGCCTAGCTTGTAGAATTTCTTTATGAAATTCACTTTGTTGGGGGCTTCGCCCACCAGTCAACTACTGCTAATATATATTTGTAGAGGCTGGAACATTAAGTTCTTGAATAATTATAAAAAGAGGCTGGGACATAATTTCTAACAAATTA
>NZ_KV840114.1:0-612 GCF_001839115.1 Staphylococcus sp. HMSC62B09 | reverse complement strand
TTTCTGATTAGGTACCGTCAAGACGTGCACAGTTACTTACACGTATGTTCTTCCCTAATAACAGAGTTTTACGATCCGAAGACCTTCATCACTCACGCGGCGTTGCTCCGTCAGGCTTTCGCCCATTGCGGAAGATTCCCTACTGCTGCCTCCCGTAGGAGTCTGGACCGTGTCTCAGTTCCAGTGTGGCCGATCACCCTCTCAGGTCGGCTACGTATCGTCGCCTTGGTAAGCCGTTACCTTACCAACTAGCTAATACGGCGCGGGTCCATCTATAAGTGATAGCAAAACCATCTTTCACTATCGAACCATGCGGTTCGAAATATTATCCGGTATTAGCTCCGGTTTCCCGAAGTTATCCCAGTCTTATAGGTAGGTTACCCACGTGTTACTCACCCGTCCGCCGCTAACGTCAAAGGAGCAAGCTCCTTATCTGTTCGCTCGACTTGCATGTATTAGGCACGCCGCCAGCGTTCATCCTGAGCCAGGATCAAACTCTCCATAAAAATTTATGATGTTTGATTAGCTCATAATACTAAATAGTGTTTGTAACATTTAAGTTACTGTTTTTGGAATTAACGTTGACATATTGTCATTCAGTTTTCAATGTTC
>NZ_KV840113.1:0-618 GCF_001839115.1 Staphylococcus sp. HMSC62B09 | reverse complement strand
GGGCGTCCTTTATACACACCTTTTTCTTTCGCAACTTGAATACCTTGTGCTTGTCTACGTTTACTTTCATTTCGTTCTTGTTCTGAAACCATTGCTAAGATTTGAACGATTAAATCTTTCATAAATTTATCTAATAGTGGATTACCAATCACTTCATTCATCATAGGTAAACTAGTAATCATCAATTGAACTTCTTTATCCTTTAAATAATTAACTGTGTTAATCACTTCATCATAATTACGACCTAAGCGATCAATCGATTCTACTACAAATCTATCGCCCATTCTCACAAAGTTAAGTGCTTCTTGAAATACGGGTCTATTTTCTACTGACTTTCCCGATTGTTTCTCTGTAAATATTTTCTCTACGCCAAATGTTTTCAAATTATCTAGCTGTCTCTCTAAATTCTGATCTACCGAAGATACTCTTGCATAACCTATAATCATTCATTTTCACTCCACAATTAATATACACCCTAATCATACGTTTAAGTTATTATAAATTCAATAACTCTCTTTGTATGATTAGGGTGTAATCCTGTCTGATTCTTAGCTTTCTTAAAATTTAGTAATATTTTTATTTCCCTTTATTTTCTTGGTTATTTAACTTATTGAGATA
>NZ_KV840112.1:0-4822 GCF_001839115.1 Staphylococcus sp. HMSC62B09 | reverse complement strand
AACCTATTTTTTAGTTTTATTTATGATACGCCTCTGCGTATCAGATAATGATGCGGTTTTTAATTATTGATAAGGATTGCCATACTTATTACAATACTCATAGAAGCCTCTTTGATACATATAGATTTGCCTTTCAATATTTTCTTTACTATCAAATTCAAGTCCTTTTAAAATGAGTTCGGCAAACTCTAATGCTGCCGTTCCATTAGCAGTAACTAAATTTCGATCTTTTTCTGTAATAATTCAACAAATTTATGCTTTAACAACTTTAAAAAAGACAATTTCACTATTGAGCTCTTAGATTATAAGTTCAGTAGCACAAATTGCAAATGCTCTATCTAATTCTGTGACTGTTTTAATAAAACGTTAACATTTATCCTCACTTAACTCTATCACATCATAATTCATTAACAGATTGACGAACTTATCTGTGTCTATGATTGTATTGTGATTTATCCAAGTTTTTATATTTTTAAGCCCTTCTTCCAAGCTTTCATTGATACCAACATAATCAATAATTAATCAATCTCACTAACCTATTTTTAAATATACTATTAACTTGTGCAATAGTTGCATTAAATGAAATGTGATGTATATTGATTAATCATATACATCACATTCCATCATTATGGAATAGTATCGAATTTTAAACTAATATGAATATATAAGTCATTAAGTTTCAAAAATTTTTCAAATCATTTCAGTATATCAACATGCTATACTATATATATATTTAGAAATTAAACACAATTTTACATTTTATAAAGGAGTACAAAATGTCATTAACAATTAAAGAACTTCATAATATTTTAGGAGGTAATCTCCTTGATGCTGAAGGTAAAGAGGACAATGTTATAAATAATTTTGAGAATTGGTTCCCCTTTATTCATAATAAAAGCACAGCCTACATATCGCCCAATAAGCATACATGGAGACGTTTTGGTAGAGATGCAAACGCAAAAGAAGGTAATGAATATATAAAGAAGGATAAGGAAGATTTAGGATTAATTATTACTGAAACCTATGTTCCTGACATGAAGTTTAAAACTCCTCAATTAGTTATCAATGATTCTGCAAACACACTAACTAAATTAGCTGAAGAAATGAGACTACAGTATAAACACCCTGTTGTTGCTATAACAGGATCAATGGGAAAAAGTTCAACTAGAATGCTGATAAGTGCTGGTCTTAAAGATTATTATCCTCTTCAAAATAGATTTAATAATAACATAAGATCCGCAGTATATTTATTATTATGCAAAATGATTAGACAACCAAATTTTGCTGTTTTAGAAGTATCATTAAACGCATTAAATGCAGTTGGTAATTCATCATATTTAATAAAACCAAATATTGCTATAGTTACTGGTATAGGTGCTGCTCATATGTCTACATTTAAAGATATTCTAAATATTGTAGAAGTGAAAGCAAGTATTTTTGATGGTTTAACTCCTGAGGGAGTAGCAATAATTAATAAAGATACATTACATTCAGATATATTAATCGAACGCGCCAAACAAAATACAAGTAATGTTATTACTTATAGTACACATGACTCTAGCGCAACAATTTGTCCTAAATCTATTCAATATAGTAAAGGCTATACAGTTATAACAATTGATTTTAACGGACAAAAATATACTTATAGAATTAATTCAATAAGTGACGGTATGGTTGAAAACTCTCTAGCCACATTTGCTACATTATCGCATTTAGATATACCACTAGAAAGAGCCTTAGAGAACTTAAGTACATTTAAACCATTTGAAAAAGTTTTAAACCTAAAAGAAGTTGAAACACCTAACTATAAAGTTAACTTAATAGATGATACACACAACGCTTCATTACCAGCAATGATTAATGCTATAAAAGCATTTAATACTCAAACAAAATTTTTTAAAGGTAATAAAATTATTGCGATTGGGCAAATTAGTGACTTAGGTAAGCACTCTAAATCATTGCATTTGCAATTAGTTGATGTTCTAGAAAATAGTAATGCAGATTATATTCTATGTATGGATGATGCTTTAAAGAGTGTCGTTACAGGAGTAAAAAGCAAAAATATAACATGATATTCTAATAGACATCTATTAGAAAAAGATTTATTGTACCTAAATAAACCAGATTCATTAACTCTATTAAAATCATCAGCAGGTGGTACAGAATTTCCAAAATTAGCAAAAGAATTACCTGAGAAATTAAATAAATATAATATTAATAATTCGAACACTTCTTTATTTGATGGTCAATCCTTGAACGGTCGCAGTTATATGATTATTGATGAAAATTATAATGTCATTGAATCTCATAACAGAGAACATTCAGGTACAATTGAAGGCTTAGGCCCTATCTTTAATTATTTAAAAGCTATAGATGATAATGTATCAGAAGATACAATTTTTATTGCTAACTGGGCAACAAATAACAAACTTTATTATGAAGGAAAAGAAACGACAACTTACGAATTGATGAAAGCCATGCTTAATTCACCTATGTATACACCTTCTTATGAATTATCTAAGTATTTATTTGAAAACGGTCCAAAGCGCGATGAATATATCAATTCAAAAATAGAACATTTAAGTCTTTCAAATTCTGTAGCAATAAATTTAACTGGACGTCATACTATGAGAGAACGACAAAACTTCACTGTTGACGACTTATTTAAAATTTTAAAAGCATATAAAAATACCCTATTTAAATTTACTAACGAAATAATTATTGGCAGGAAATATAATAGCGGTATTATAAAAGATAAAGATAAATTTATTATATTTACCTCTTACCCAAACTTAAATGAAATTAAAAATAAACTAAATAATAAATAACAAAAAATGAGGTTGAATTAAAATGATATATTCAGTAGGGAATAGGTTAGGAAATAAATTAACCGGAATTGAAAAAGCGATGATTAATAGACACAACTTATTTAAAAATCACTCGATAACTAGTAAATTGATTTTTGCATCGTGGTCACCTCGTTTACATTTTAATGCAAGTCTATTTCAAATTGAAGATGACGATATATTAAGCTTATATGATGTGCTACAAGACAGTATAAATATAAAAAGCATCCATAAGGACTGGATCACTCATTGGACTAAAGAGTGTAATTATACACTAAAATTTATTGAAAATACCAATGATATAAAGATATATGAAAAAAGCAACTATAGAATGTATGTCCATTTTAATGATAGTAATTACCAACATTTGGATTACATAAATCATTTTGATGTAAATCAACGTAAAATACGTCGAGATCTATATGATTCAAGAGGCTTTTTAAGTTGTTCAAGAACTTTAACAACAAATCAAAAAGTAGTTTGTGAACATTATTACACTCCTGAAGGTACTATAAAGTTCCAAAAATTTTTTAATCCAGAACTTGAAAATTCACAATCACAACTTATTATTTATAACACCGATTCTCAACTTAAGTATTTTAATAATGATCAGGAATTACTAGCATTTGCAATTGAAAAATTGTATAAAAATGGAGATATTTTCCTGAGTGATAAAAATATAAATACTGCACCAATATTCAATAATACTAGTGAAACAATACCTGTTTTAGCTGTTTTGCATAGTACTCATGTCAAGAATATTGACATGGTATATGAATCGGATATCAAAAATACTTATAAACATGTTTTTAACAATCTAAATAGATACTCTGGGATAATTGTATCGACTAAACAGCAACAATTGGATATATCAGCTCGAATAAATAATGAAATCCCTGTTCATACTATACCAGTAGGATATATTGATGAACATTTTACTAATTTAAAAAGAAATAATCATAGTATAAATAATAATAAAATTATTTCCGTTGCACGTTATTCTCCTGAAAAACAGTTGAATCATCAAATTGAATTAGTTTCTAAATTAATTAAAGAATTTCCTAACATCCAACTACATTTGTATGGGTTTGGTAAAGAAGAAGAAAAATACAAGCAACTAATCACTGAATATAATTTAGAAAACAATGTGTTTTTACGAGGGTTTAGAAGAAATTTAAGTGCTGAGATTCAAGATGCTTATATGTCTCTAATTACTAGTAATATGGAAGGATTTAATTTAGGTTTATTAGAAACTATAACTGAAGGCATACCTCCAGTTGGCTATAATTCGAAGTATGGTCCTTCCGAATTAATATTAAATAATGAAAATGGTTATTTAATTAACAAAAATGATAAAGATGAATTATATAATCGAGTGCGAAACCTATTATTAGATAAGACTTTAAGAGATACTTTTTCTCAAGAATGTATCAAGCACTCTAAAGCTTTTTCAAGTAAAATTGTTATGAAGTTATGGGAAGATAGATTTTCTACAATTAATTCAAGTTATGAATAGCTCACATGTTGTTTAGTTTTTTCAGTTATTCTTTATGAAATTAGAATTTTAGTTATATGAAAAATAATTATTAAAGAGCAAATTAAAAATGGTTGATTTCGTTTTTATGTAAATCAACCATTTTTTGTAAGTCATTAATTTAAATTTCAAATACTTATTTTACCTATTAAATGCAAGCTGATATTGTACATATCCAGATAAATAATGTTCGATATCATCAATTCGAACACGATAACCGTGGTGTTTAATAAAGAAACTTCCTAGTATTCTTGATGGGTTTTTAAAATACATAGCAATTTCAGGATAAAAGAATCCAACTCTTTGATAATCTGCTCTAATATTAATTACATCTATCAAATATTGTTCATCTATTAAATTGTTTACCAATTCCTCGCGACCCGTATCTTTCGCTTTTTGAACTAATCTATATGTGGCCATTAACATTTCTAAGAATGTTGGA
>NZ_KV840111.1:0-1412 GCF_001839115.1 Staphylococcus sp. HMSC62B09 | reverse complement strand
GAACAATCATCACATTCATATAATTTGAAGTCTCTCTTAAACCCATATTTATCATGCCGATAGGCATATCTTTTAAAACCCAATCGCTTATTGTTTGGACAAATATATTCATCGTTAATTTCGTCATAATCCCAATTTTGAGTGTTAAAGATGTCGCTTTTATATTTTTTAGTTTTATCTTTTATAAACATACCGTAGGTTATAAGTGGTATTCGATTAAAATCATCTATAATTGCCATATAATTGGGCTCGCTACCATAACCTGCATCAGCTACAATATATTCAGGTAAATGACCGTAGGTCTCTTGAATTGAATTTAAAAATGGTATCATCGTTCTTGTATCAGTCGGATTTTGATACACATTATAAGATAAAACGAATTGAGAATTTGTCGCTATTTGTAAATTATAACCTGGCTTGAGTTGTCCATTTTTCATATGATCTTCTTTCATTCTCATAAATGTGGCATCATGATCTGTTTTAGAATAACTATTTCTATCCTTTAAAATAGATTTTTGGACGTCGTATTTATACTTTCGCCCAGAGTAATCATTAATTTGCTTTTTATATTGTTTAATTTTAGTTCTTTTGAGCCGTATTTGTTTTCTTATTTTAGTACATTTTTCATTATCGATATGTTGATTTAAATCTTCGATTTCTTTATCCAAATGACTACCAATCAAATCTATTTCTTCCTTTGTTAAGTCATTATCGTGATCTTTTTTAATCTCAGGTATAATTTTATTTGTTACCAATTCGTGATAGAGTGCTTTAGAATCTTCATTCATCTTTGTCTCATGGTTTTGAATACTTTTTTTCCATACAAATGTATATCGATTGGCATTCGCCTCAACTTTCGTACCATCAATAAAAATGGTTTGATCATCTATAAGATGTTGTTTCAAACACTGACTATGAAATTGAATAAATAATGATTCTAATAAAGCATCTACTTTTGGATTGACTCTAAATCGATTAATCGTTTTATAAGAAGGCTTTTGATTTTGTGATAACCACATCATCCGGATGCTATCATTAAGTAATTTTTCTATCTTACGTCCTGAAAACACAGATTGTGTGTAGGCATATAGAATGACTTTTAACATCATTTTGGGATGGTATGAGGTTGCACCACGATGATGTCTGAATTCATCGAATTCAGTTTTAGGAATTGTTTCTACAATATCATTGACATGTCGTGAAATATCATTTGTGGGGATAAGAACTGAAGTTTCCAATGGTAGAGTAAGTTGAGTCATGTTATAATCTTTATACATAAGGCACCTCGTTAATTTAGTTTAGTGACATTTATTAAATTATACGAAAGTGCCTTATTTTTTTAAAGTATTTCAATGTAAAATTACATATAAATACAAAGTATTTTGGCGAGACTCTTGAGGGAACAGGACAAG
>NZ_KV840110.1:0-3610 GCF_001839115.1 Staphylococcus sp. HMSC62B09 | reverse complement strand
TTATACTATAAATTCAACTTTGCAACAGAACCAACAATAAACTAAACAAGTATAATTATTGAAAAATTAAATATTTAAGGTGTATGTATATTTTAAGTACACCCTAATCATACAAAATGAATTGTTGAAATTACAGCAATTAAAATGTATGATTAGGGTGTATATTAATTATGAGGTGAAACTAAATGATTGTGGGCTATGCGCGGGTATCATCAGTAGATCAAAATTTAGAAAGACAACTTGAAAATTTAAAAACATTTGGTGCTGAAAAAATTTTTACAGAAAAACAATCAGGTCAATCTATAGAAAACAGACCCGTCTTTCAAGAAGCATTGAACTTTGTGAGAATGGGAGATCGTTTTGTCGTGGAATCAATTGATCGTTTAGGTCGTAATTATGATGAAGTCATTAATACCGTTAATTATCTTAAAGAGAAAGAAGTACAATTGATGATTACCAGTCTACCAATGATGAATGAAGTCATTGGTAATCCATTATTAGATAAATTTATGAAAGATTTAATTATACAGATATTAGCAATGGTTTCAGAACAAGAAAGAAATGAAAGTAAACGTCGACAAGCTCAAGGGATTCAAGTTGCGAAAGAGAAAGGCGTATATAAAGGACGACCTTTATTATATTCTCCCAATGCGAAAGATCCTCAAAAACGTGTTATCTATCATCGTGTTGTAGAAATGTTAGAGGAAGGCAAAGCGATTAGTAAAATTGCGAAAGAAGTGAATATTACAAGACAAACTGTTTATAGAATTAAACACGATAACGATGATTTGTTTTAATAAACGGTTTTTCAATGCAAATGAGAGCTTCTCACAGCGTCTGAAAACTTATGGTGATCAATTATTCTGAGATTTTAATATTAAAACAAGAAAAGAGAGAACCAATAAAAAGCTACCTAATAACTGGTAGCTTTTTATTTATCGTAATTTTAATATATATCTGATTTTTTCATATTTCCAGCCTTAACTTCTGCTGTATCATATATTGCGATAAATGCGTCTGGGTCTACATCATTTATAATTTCTTTAAGTTTTTGTTCTTCGAGTTTATTAATAACACAAGAAATTTCTACAAATGAATTATTTTCTTCATCAATAGTCACTTTTGTAAATGTGCAATACCTTCCCAGTCTTTCTTTAATTTCTTTATTCATAATGTCATAATCTTTTGTAATAATTTTAAACGTTTTCGAACCACTTAGTCCTTCTTCAATAATATGTATAACTTTTGAAGCAATAAAATATGCGAGCGCTGATAAAATGGCACCTTTAAAGCCAAAAACAGTAGAAACAAGTATAAATACGAATGTATTGAGAAATAAAATTAAATCACTTGTTCCGAAAGGTAACTTTCTAGATAATAAAACGGCTAACATATCTATACCATCTAATGCCCCACCATTTCTAAGGGCAAGACCCATGCCTAATCCAATAACAACTCCACCAACTACAGTAATAAGTAGTGAATCACCTTCAATAATTGTTGGTACATGATGCATAATCGAAGTGAATATAGATAATGATAAGATACCTATTATTGAAAATATAGCAAACTTACGTCCGATTTGTTTATAACCTAACCATATAAATGGTAAATTGATTATTCCTATTAATATTCCTAAAGGTAAACCAAACAAAGTGGAACCTACAATACTAATCCCTGTGACTCCTCCGTCAGAAACGTTATTTGGGATTAATATAGATTCCAAACCATATGCTGTAATAAGTGCCCCAATTATAATAAGTAAAATCCTGCCGAATGATATAATCACCATTTTTTTTGTCATTTTTGAACTCCTATTTTTATTATTAAAAAGTCTTCACCTATATTATAACTTGTTTTATCAATTTAATGAAATTGGTGTTAATGATTGATATCATATTTTTTTAAACAAAATTCTAAAAAAGATAATTTAATGTTTAATCAGCGTCTAATACTCAAAGTAAATAAATGAAAAATTTCCCAAGGCATTTACAAATATATTAAAATACACCAATCTCTAAAATTTTGAAGATTGGTGTATTTTAAATCAGTTTATCTGGTTCCTACATCATTTGCAATTTCAGTTTTTTTATTTTTAATATGATAAATACCTGCTTGAACACTTCCAAAATTAGGATTATCTTTTTCTTCTTTAATATTGTAACCTTGATTTTGAAGTATATCTAAATACTTTTTATTCATCCCTTTTTCAAAATGTACTGTATTACCATCATTATAAAATCTAGGTTTATATATACTATCTTGCAACGATCCATTACCTCTAAGGTAATCAATAATTACTTCATTAAGAATAGTTGGTATTTTATTTCCACCAGGGCTACCAATTCCCATATAGTAGTCTGGTCCAACTATAATTGTTGGAGATATATATGACCTTGGCACAGTATTTTTAGCATGATAATTGTTACTATCTTTATTATCAGAGAAGTTCGTCATGGAATTATTCATATAGAATCCTTCATCCATATATTTACCAGACCCAAAGTATCCTGATAGTGTATTTGTCGTACTCGTCATTTGACCTTGTTTGTCAACGACTACAAAGTGTAAAGTACTCGTTTTCTTAACACTATTATCGCTAATAGAGTCAGATGTATTTTGATTGTTATATTTATTACTTATATACATATTTGAAAGGTATTCTTGAGAGAAGTTCGTTTTAGCATTAACGATATCTCTATTACTGTACATTAAATCTCTTCCTGATAAAACACTATTTAAGTATTGTTCATCACTTTGACCATTATTAAGCATCTCATCTAATTTTAAACCTTGTAGCATTAATCCGCCACCTAAGGGATTAGATGATGAATAAACATGGGTATTTAAATACTTTGTTTCACTTGGTTTTTTCTGTTTTGATTTATAATTATTAAAATCAGTTTTATCAATCTGGCCGTTTAATTCTGTAGTTAGATGCTTTGCAAGTTTATCGTAAAAGTAATTAGGCCCATTATTTTTAATGCCTTTTAATGTTTTAGTAAGTTGTGGCTGCTTTACAATATCTCCATTTTTAACAGTATTACCATCTCCTTTTTTCAAAGGAGATGATTTATCAATACCTTTGCTATATTTTTTTATACTCATTTCTAATTCAGAATTAACTTCAAAACCGTCTTCTGCTAAAGGAATAACATAATCAAATATTTTTTTACTTTGCAACAGAACCCATATTTTTTAATCACTAATAATGCAGAAAAATTAAGAATACGCTTAGAAGAATTATTTAATGCAAATACAGTTTATATACAAAGAATAAAAGATAGACCATTAGAAGCGCGTAAAGATGTTGATGAAAGAGATTTAGAAAAAATTGATCAATGTGTTATTTTATTTGGTGATGTGAAATTAATGATTGCAGATGATACTGAAGGACTTCCAATTACTAAAGGAAATAATGTTTCTTTGTGTGTGACATTCGAAAATGTCGAAGACACAAAGAGAATTTATGATAAATTCGTTGAATTAGGCTCCGAAATTTTACACGGAAGGTTACGGATATGTTAAAGATGAATTCGGAATTGCTTATCATCTCTTTACCAAAAGAAAAAATTAAAAAAAGAGGCTGGGACATAATTTCTAACAAATT
>NZ_KV840109.1:0-2390 GCF_001839115.1 Staphylococcus sp. HMSC62B09 | reverse complement strand
ATAAGTTATACTTTTTTAATTTATTTTTTTTCATTTTTAATTATTTCCCCTTTTTTATTATGGGATGTTCATATTTAGATATGTCTTGAAAGCACTTTTTCCTTTTTTGGTTAAATTAAGACATCGATTAATTTCACTTTTTTCAATCCAAGATAATTCAATCATTTTTTCAGTTATTTTTAACGCAATAGGTCCTGCCATATGATTTTTTCTCTCAGTCCAATCTATATGTTTAGGAATAGGTTTAAAGTACATACTCTTTTCTGTTTCAATTCCTATTTTTTTTAACCAAGTCTTCCCTTCTTGAGTTAATTTATAAAAATTTTCTTCTTCTTTAATATAATTATTTTCTATCAAAGATTCAGTAAACTTAACCCCTATTTTTCCGGCAATATGACCATAACAAGTACGCATATATGATAATTTTTCTTTTTTTGTTGTTTCTTTTAACGACTTACTACTCATAGGTGGAGATATGACAGACAAAGCTTGGATTGCATCAACAACTTTATCATTATCAATTTTATAATAACGATGTCGTCCCTGAGTATTTACTGAGATTAAATTGGCTTCTACTAATTTTAAAAGATGCTCACTAGCTGTTTGAGGTTTTATACCAGCTAATTTAGCTAATTCTCCAGCTGAAAGAGATATACCACTAGATAATTCAATTAACATAGTTAAACGTGTTTTATGTCCAATGAGGAGAATATTATCAGCAAAATTTTCATACATATAATACATCCTTTCTATTAGTACAATTTAATCATACCCATATAATATTTCGGTGTTGAACGAAATATTATATGGGTATGATTAAATTAGTTAAATGAGGAGGTATGATAGATGTATTCTTCCAAGTATTTCGATCATTTAGTTGTTTTCACAGCAGGAATAGGAATGTTTTTATCCACCCTGGATAGTGGCATTATCAATGTCGCATTACCCACTTTATCAAAATACTTTAATGTTGATACTTCTTTTATTACTTGGAGTGTTACACTATATACTTTATTATTAACAGGCACAATTATAATATTTGGGAGACTAAGCGATAAATACAGTCGTTTAAATATATATAGTTTAGGATTAACTATTTTTTTAATAGCTTCTATTTTATGCGGTTTTTCAAACAACGTCATACAATTAATCGTTTTTCGTGGTTTACAAGGTATAGGTGCAGCAATGTTACAAGGAACTGCTACGGCTATTATTACTACAACCATTCCTGAAAATAGACAAGGTTCTGCGTTAGGAACGTTAAGTATTCTATTAGGAATAGGTCCTGTTTTAGGTCCAAGTATTGGAGGTCTTTTAATATCTGTAGGTAATTGGAGATGGATATTTTGGATCAATATTCCCTTTATATTTATCGGTTTAATCGGCTGTTTATTTTTAAAAAGATATATTAAAGAGCAAAAAAGTACGTCTATCCATTTAGATATACGTGGAAATTCATTATTATTTCTATCTATCTTTTGTTTATTAATAAGTTTAACATCTTGGTCTTATCACTCAATTTTTAATATATCAGTATATGGCAATTTCCTAATCTTTATTGTTTCTTTTTGCCTATTTATTATATGGGAGTTAAAAACAAATCATCCTATCATCGATTTACGTTTATTCAAGAATGTATCATTTTCATCTCCAATATTTGCAATATTTGTATTTGGAGGTACAGCATCTTTAGGTTTTATAATTCCTCCATATATTTTAGAAAAGATTAATCATCTTTCATCTTGGCAAATAGGATTAGTTAACCTTACTTCTCCTTTAGGATTAGTACTTACTTCAAAAATATCTGGTAAATTAATTTCTCGCATTGGCAATATTGTATTAATGACTACAGGACTAATTATTATGATTGTGGCATATACAAGCCTAGGATTATTACAATATATATTAAATCCAGTGACAATAAGCTTATTATTACTAATATATGGTATAGGAGGAGGTTTTTTCCTACCGTCTAATACTTCAGCAATAATGGGAACTGTATCTCAAGATATGCAAGGTACTGCTGGAGCTACACAAAGAATGGTTCAAAATATAGGTATTGCTTTTTATACAGCAGTTACTTCATTATTTATCAGTAATTCATCAAATTCAGATAAACTCATAGAAGGGTCAAGTCATGCATGGTTATTTGCATCAATAACACTCTTTTTAGCATTATTACCTTTTTTATTAAAAATATTAAAGACTAAATATGAACCTAATTAATATATTTATAACAAATAATACTTCTTTTTCTTTATTAATAGTGGCTATCAATTAGCCACTATTTTTTCGTCAGAAAAAATCATAAGGGGATTGGGGAGTATCCCCAACAAGCAGGCGACGCTACCACGTTAGTGGCTAGCAAAGCCAATGCTTGCCAAACCACT
>NZ_KV840108.1:0-609 GCF_001839115.1 Staphylococcus sp. HMSC62B09 | reverse complement strand
TAAGTTAAATAACCAAGAAAATAAAGATAAATAAAAATATTACTAAGTTTTAAGAAAACTAAAAAACCAGACAGGATACACCCTAATCATACAAACAGTGTTGTTGATTTTATAGCAACTAAAACGTATGATTAGGGTGTATGTTAATTATGGGTGAGAACCAATGATTGTTGGCTATGCGAGGGTATCATCGCTTGATCAAAATTTAGAAAGACAACTAGAAAATTTAAAAACGTTTGGTGTTGAAAAAATATTTACAGAAAAACAATCAGGAAAGTCGGTAGAAAATAGACCTATTTTGCAAGAAGCACTTAATTTTGTAAGAATGGGCGATCGGTTTGTCGTGGAGTCAATTGATCGTTTAGGACGTAATTATGATGAAGTAATCAACACAGTTAATTATTTAAAAGACAAAGAAATTCAATTGATGATTACCAGTTTACCTATGATGAATGAAGTGATTGGTAACCCATTATTAGATAAATTTATGAAAAGCTTAATCATCCAAATTTTAGCAATGGTTTCAGAACAAGAAAGAAATGAAAGTAAACGTAGACAAGAACAAGGTATTAAAATTGCGAAAGAAAAAGGTGTGTATAAAGGACGCCC
>NZ_KV840107.1:0-89335 GCF_001839115.1 Staphylococcus sp. HMSC62B09 | reverse complement strand
TTTTTAGTCATCAGTCCAATTTATTATAGAGCCTGAATTTTGTCTCATCTTTTTTGATTTATTTAAATTCATATAAAGTTATTGAATTCAAGGGGGGGACTCAAATTCAGAACGCTTAATAAATAATGCTAAATAAGTTTTCAACTCAAAATCATTTAATTTGAGTCCGACGCCTTTTATTTTTATTTAAAAATAGTATAATGCTTTAGTATCTATTTTTGAATAATATGTCTATAAAAGATAAATTTACAAAGGGTAAATAAATAATTTAATAGTGAATGAAAGAGAGTGTTTTAAGTGATCTATTTTGATAATGCAGCCACTACTAAGCCTCATAAAGATGTACTCGATTCATTTAATAAAGTAAATGAAACTGTTTATTTCAATCCAAATAGTCCTCACAAGTGGGGGTTGCAAGCGGAGAAGGTGCTTCTACAAGCAAAAGAACGTATATCTTCAATGTTATCTATAGGACAAAATACAGATGTTATTTTCACAAGTGGTGCCACTGAATCGAATAATATAGCTTTAAAAGGTATTGCTTATCGTAAAAAGCAATTTGCAAATGAAATTATTACTTCCGTTTTAGAACATCCATCTGTCTTAGAAGTTATGAGAAACTTAGAAGAAGATGGGTTTGTATTAAAATATGTTGATGTTAATGCGGATGGCCGTGTTGATATTGAACATTTAGCTTCATTGATGAATGATAAGGTCGGCCTTGTTTCTTGTATGTATGTGAATAATATTATGGGACAAATTCAACCTATTAATGAAATAGTGAACATATTAAAAGAATATCCTAAAGCACATTTACATGTTGATGCAGTTCAAGCTTTGGGAAAGGTAACAATGAACCTTGAAGGTGTTAATAGTGTAAGCTTTAGTGGCCATAAATTTAATGGACTTAAAGGACAAGGTCTCCTATTAATTGACAATAAAGATAAATTAGAGCCTATTGTTCATGGCGGAGGACAAGAATACGGCGTAAGAAGTGGAACAGTGAACTTGCCAATGAATGTGTCACTAGTGAAAGCAATAACTTTAGCAATGGATAGTTTAAATGAACGTAATCAACGATTAAGTGATTATAACCATGAATTACGTGAATTTTTAAAAGAGTTTAGAGGGGTATATATCAATTCTCCTATGGATTGTGCACCGCAAATATTAAATATTGCGTTTCCAGGTGTGAAAGGTGAGGTCTTAGTTAATGCATTTTCTAAATTGGATATCATGGTTTCAACTACAAGCGCTTGCTCATCTAAAAGAGGGAAACTAAATGAAGTTTTAATGTCAATGGGACTTCCGGATAATAAAATTGAAGGAAGTATTAGGTTATCCTTAGGAGATATGACTACTCAAGAAGATATCGATCAATTTAAAGTGAAATTTGGAACAATATACAAAGAAATTAAGGAGTTGTTAAAGTAAATGGAGTTTGATCATTTATTAGTTAGATATGGTGAACTGACTTTAAAAGGAGCAAATCGGAAAAAGTTTGTAAATGCTTTGAAAGATAACGTTATTAAGTCTTTACAAACTATAGAAGGAACCCATGTTAAAGGAAAGAGAGATAGAATGTATATCTCGTTATCTGAAGAAGCGGATGCACAAGAGGTAATCAATCGCTTAACTAAAATATTTGGTATTAAATCTATTAGTCCTGTTCATAAAACATCTCAAGAATTAGATGAAATAAAAAAATTATGTGTTGATTTAGCTCAAGATTTTAAACCGGGAGAGACATTCAAAATTGATGTTAAACGTGTAGATAAGTCATTTCCAATGGACACATATGCTTTACAACGTGAACTTGGAGGTGCGATTTTACAAGCAACTGAAGATATATCGGTTGATGTGAAACAACCGGATCATAACGTAAGAGTTGAAGTAAGAATGGATGGTGTGTATGTATTCACACAGATTTATGAAGGTGCTGGTGGTTTACCAGTTGGCACTGGCGGTAAAACACTCTTAATGTTGTCAGGAGGCATAGACTCTCCAGTAGCTGGAATGGAGATTATGAAACGTGGTGTTTATATAGAAGCGATTCATTTCCATAGTCCACCTTTCACTAGTGAAAAAGCTAAAGACAAAGTGATTGAACTTACACGTATCCTCTCTGAAAGAGTGGGGCCAATAAAATTGCATATAGTGCCATTTACAGAATTACAAAAACAAATAAATAAAGTAGTTCATCCTAGATACACAATGACATCTACACGTCGCATGATGTTACGTGTAGCGGATATTGTATTAGAAAAAGTTGGGGCTAATGCGATTGTTAACGGTGAAAATTTAGGACAAGTGGCAAGTCAAACATTAAAGAGCATGTACGCAATTAATGATGTGACTTCTACTCCGATTTTAAGACCACTTGTTTCGCTTGATAAGGAAGATATTGTCAAGAAAGCACGAGAGATTGGTACATTTGATGTTTCGATTCAACCTTATGAAGACTGTTGTACTATTTTTACTCCTAAAAATCCTGTAACTGAACCAGATTTTGATAAAGTAATTAAATATGAAAGTGTATTTAACTTCGATGAAATGGTTCAACGTGCAGCAGATAATATTGAAACATTAACGATTAACAAAGATTATAAAAGCGAAAAAGACCAAAACACTGATGCATTAATTGATGAGTTATTTTAAAATAGAGTAATCAAGTATTAAAAACAAAGGGGATATGCATCATGGAGATAACGCTAAATATTATATTGATTATTATAGCATTTGGATTTTTAGCTGCTTTTATCGATGCAGTAGTAGGTGGTGGGGGCCTAATTTCAACACCAGCTCTATTAGCTATAGGAATGCCACCTTCATTGGCCCTTGGTACTAACAAATTAGCCAGTTCATTTGGATCGCTTACAAGTGCAATTAAGTTTATACGTTCAGGCAAAGTAGATTTAAATATTGTACTTAAGTTATTTCCATTTGTGTTTATATATGCAGCAGGCGGTGCTAGTTTAGCTACTATGTTGCCTGCACAAGTTTTAATGCCTTTGATTATCATTATATTGAGCCTTGTACTGATATATACAATTACGAAAAAAGATTGGGGAAATGTGCGCACATTTTCTAAGCTAACAATTGGTAAAGCTGTCATTTTTGTATCTTTAATGTTAATGATTGGCTTTTATGATGGTTTCTTAGGTGGAGGCACTGGCTCTTTTATGTTATTTGTTTTGCTTATGTTTGGATTTGATTTTTTAAGTGCAGCAGGTAATGCGAAAGTCTTAAACTTTGCTTCTAATTTAGGTGCATTAGTTCTGTTTATTATCTTAGGTCAGGTTGATTTTGTGTATGGCTTAATTATGGCTGTAAGTATGATAATTGGTTCATATGTAGGTGCACAATTTGCCATAAGTAATGGTGTTGGTTATGTAAAGATACTTTTTATCATCGTTACAACAGTTCTAATATTGAAAAACACATATGACTACATTTTACAACTACTTTAACATTAGATATGATTTAGTTTTAAATGATTGATTTAAGTTTTACGACTGTCGTATGATAGCAATATAATGATAAATACTATAGGAGGTCATTTCATCATGACACAAATTACTTTTAAAAATAATCCAATTCATTTAGCTGGTTCTGAAGTATCAGAAGGGCAACATGCTCCTGACTTTAAAGTATTAGATAACGATTTAAATGAAGTTAGTTTAGAAAATTATAAAGGTCAAAAGAAATTAATCAGCGTTGTACCTTCTATTGATACAGGTGTGTGTGACCAACAAACTCGTAAATTTAATGAAGAAGCGGCGCAAGAAGACGGTGTTGTTTTAACGATTTCTGCAGATTTACCATTTGCTCAAAAAAGATGGTGTGCATCTAATGGTTTAGATAACGTTATTACTTTAAGTGACCATAAAGACTTATCATTTGGTCAACAATATGGTGTCGTTATGGAAGAGTTAAGATTATTAGCTCGTTCTGTTTTTGTATTAGATAGCAATGACAAAGTTGTATATAAAGAATTAGTTAGTGAAGGTACTGATTTCCCTAAATTTGATGCTGCATTAGAAGCATATCGCAACATTTAATATCAATTTTTAGAAGATAGATATAACGTAAAAGTGTCCATATTTATTTCAGAAATGCTACTTTAAATTAGCGTTGATTATTTTTAAGAAATAAACCGAATGGACACTTTTTTAATGGAGAGGATTAAGTTTATGAGTGAAGAACAAACAATCATGGAAAAGCTTTTCAAAACATTAGATGAAAAAGCTAAAGCTTTAAATGAACAAAACGGTCAAAGTTTTATTGAGAATTTAGGATTAGCGATGGAAGATGTTTATAGTAATAAACGTGAATTATTGGAACAAGCCACATTACAAGATCGTAGAAAAGCATTTCAGTTCGCTTATTTAAGTTTAATGCAAGAAGAAACGATTCAAGCCAATCACCAAATAACACCCGATTCTATTGGTTTAATTCTCGGATTTTTAGTTCAAAAATTTACTGAAAACAACGAAGAATTACATGTTGTAGATATCGCTAGTGGTGCAGGCCATTTAAGTGCATCTGTTAATGAAGTGCTTAAGGATACTACAATTATGCATCATCTTATTGAAGTTGATCCGGTACTTTCAAGAGTTAGTGTACATTTAGCAAATTTCTTGGAGATACCGTTTGATGTTTATCCTCAGGATGCAATTATGCCGTTACCATTAGAAGAAGCGGATATTGTTATTGGTGATTTACCGATAGGATATTATCCTCTAGATGAACGAAGTCATGAAATGCAATTAGGTTTTAAAGAAGGGCATAGCTATTCTCACTATTTACTAATTGAACAAGCAATTACTGCCTTGAAACAATCTGGTTTCGCATTTTTAGTAGTTCCAAGTAATATTTTTGAAGATGACAATGTAAAACAGTTGGAAAATTTCATTGCTACAGAAACAGAAATGCAAGCATTTCTAAATTTACCTAAGACGTTATTTAAGAACGAAAATGCGCGTAAATCAATATTGATTTTACAAAAGAAAAAATCGAATGAGACTAAGCCAGTTGAAGTGTTATTAGCAAATATTCCTGATTTTAAAAATCCTAATCAATTCCAAGGATTTATTGGTGAATTAAATACTTGGATGAAAGACAATCATCCTCAAAAATAAACTGTGATATTCTTGAATTATGGCTGTATTAATGGTTAAATAAATATGGATATTAATTAATAAATTGGAGGACAATAATATATGTCTAGTTTAGTTTTAGCGATTAACGCGGGTAGTTCTTCTTTAAAATTCCAACTAATAAGAATGCCTGAAGAAACTCTAGTAACAAAAGGTTTAATCGAACGTATCGGTATTAAAGATTCAATCTTCACAATTGAAGTGAATGGTGAAAAAATTAAAGATGTTAAAGATATCAAGGATCATGAAGAAGCAATTAACATCATGTTAGACAGTTTCAAACAACATGGCATCATTGATGACATTAATGATATTGCTGGTACAGGACATCGTGTCGTGCACGGTGGTGAGTTATTCCCAACGTCTGCATTAGTTACAGATAAAGTGGAAGAACAAATTGAGTCATTAAGTGAATTAGCACCATTACATAACCCTGCTAACTTAATGGGTATCCGTGCATTCAGAAAATTATTACCAAACATTCCTCATGTAGCAGTGTTTGATACTTCATTCCACCAATCAATGCCAGAACAATCATATTTATATAGCTTACCTTACCAATACTATAAAGATTATGGTATTCGCAAATATGGTTTCCACGGTACAAGTCACAAATATGTATCACAACGTGCTGCTGAAATCATGAATAAACCAATTGAAGAGTTACGTATTATCTCTTGTCATATTGGTAATGGTGCATCAATTGCTGCCATCGATAGTGGTGAATCAATCGATACATCAATGGGATTCACTCCATTAGCGGGTGTTACAATGGGTACACGTTCAGGTAATATCGACCCTGCATTAATTCCTTTCATTATGCAAAAGACTGGTCAAAACGCCGAAGAAGTTCTTAATGTATTAAACAAAGAATCAGGTCTACTTGGTATTTCAGGTACATCAAGTGACTTACGTGACCTTGAAAGTGATGCAGAAGAAGGTAAAGAACGTGCACAATTAGCACTAGACGTATTTGCTTCAAGAATTCATAAATATATTGGTTCTTATGCTACAAGAATGCATGGCGTGGATGTCATTGTATTTACAGCTGGTGTAGGAGAAAACTCTTCAACAGTTCGTGCTAAAGTATTAGAAGGCTTAGAATTCATGGGCATCTATTGGGATCCTAAGAAAAATGAAGCAATGCGTGGTGAAGAAGGATTTATCAATTACCCACACTCACCAGTTAAAGTTATTGTTATTCCAACAAATGAAGAAGTTATGATTGCTAGAGATACAGTTAAATTTGGCGAATTATAATTTATTAATACTGATAACATGCATTGTCATTAGACAATGTATGTTATCTTTTTTAATAAAATTGTGACAAATAAATAATGACGATAAAGTCAAAGACCTTATCGCCATATTAAACTCACTTTGTAAATGAATAGTTAGATATAACTTTTATGAATATTGTTTTCTAAATTCTGGAGTTGCAACTTCAGGTTGGAAATCTTCAGGGATTTCTTCTGTACGTACTACTAATACATCACATGGTGCGTGACGTACAATTGCTTCAGATACAGAACCGACAATAAATCTTTCAACGGCATTTAAACCTGAAGTACCACACATAATTAAATCTACACCTAATTCACTTGCTAACCTTTTAGGGATAATTGCTTTAGGAGAACCAAATTCTAAACGAGTTTCAACGTTAGTAACTCCAGCACGTGTTGCAACTTCTTGATAACCTTTTAACAATTCTTCAGAGAAACTTCTAGACTTCTCAGTAAATTGTGCATCATATACTTCATAAGAAGAATACGTTCTTGAATCGATAATGTTCACTATAGTTAATTTAGCGTCATTACGTTTAGCTACGTCTACTGCTTTGTTGAAAGCCCACTCAGCTTCGTGTGAACCATCAACTGCGATTAAAATGTTTTTGTATGTTAACATCTTAATAACCCCCTTTAACTTTTCTTACTTATATATTACCATAAATTTCAGAATTTTTACTCTTTATATTTTAACAATAATGTGTACTTTTTCTGATTGCGCTTTCATTGGTTTAGCGTTACGATAGTAATGGAGGTGGATGGAATGAAAATTGGTATTCCAAAAGAGATAAAAAATAACGAAAACAGAGTTGGTTTGTCACCAAGTGGTGTACATGCATTAGTTGAGCAAGGACATACAGTACTTGTTGAGAAAGATGCTGGTTTAGGTTCATTCTTTGAAGATAAAGATTACAAAGATGCAGGTGCTGACATTGTATCTGAACAGTCATCTGTATGGGATGTAGAAATGGTTATTAAAGTTAAAGAACCATTGGAAGAAGAGTATAAATATTTCAAAGAAGGACTCATCTTATTTACATACCTACATCTTGCAAATGAAGAAAAATTAACTCAAGCGTTAGTTGAAAATAAAGTCGTAGGTATTGCCTATGAAACGGTTCAATTACCTGACCGTTCATTACCATTATTAACACCAATGAGTGAAGTTGCAGGACGCATGTCTGCTCAAGTTGGCTCACAATTCCTACAAAAATTCAACGGTGGAATGGGTATTTTACTTGGAGGCGTTCCTGGAGTACCAAAAGGTAAAGTATCTATCATCGGTGGCGGTCAAGCTGGTACAAATGCGGCTAAAATCGCACTAGGTTTAGGTGCTAATGTTACAATCTTAGATGTAAACCCTAAACGATTAGCTGAATTAGATGATTTATTTGATGGCCGTGTGAACACAATTATGTCTAACCCATTAAATATTGAAAATGCAGTAAAAGAAAGTGATTTAGTTATTGGTGCCGTATTAATCCCTGGTGCAAAAGCACCTAGCTTGGTAACTGAAGATATGATTAAACAAATGAAAGATGGTTCAGTGATTGTTGATATTGCTATTGACCAAGGTGGTATTTTTGAGACTACAGATAAAATTACGACACACGATGATCCAACATATGTAAAACATGGTGTTGTTCACTATGCAGTTGCGAATATGCCAGGTGCAGTACCTCGTACATCTACAATTGCATTAAATAATGCAACATTACCTTATGCGCAATTATTAGCTAGTAAGGGTTACCGTGAAGCATTTAAAGCTAACCACGCATTATCTTTAGGTTTAAATACGTACAAAGGTCATGTAACTCACAAAGGAGTAGCTGAAGCGTTCGGTTTAGAATATACGTCTGTTGAAGATGCATTAAAAGAAGATTAATAATTGATTTAATATAAATAATCCAGTTGAGTACATAGTTTTTTACTATTAACTCAACTGGATTTTTAATTTTTATTTATCATAGTTTGTTAGTATTTCATAACCATTTTCAGTTACTAAAATATCATCTTCAATACGTACGCCAGCAACATTAGGTACATATATACCAGGTTCTATCGTAATAACCATTCCTGCTTCAAGTAGGTTTGAATTTGTACTTGAAACATCTTGATATTCATGCTCTTCTAAACCAAGGCCATGTCCTAATCTGTGAGGGAAATAATCACCATATCCAGCATCATTTATAATGTCTCTAGCGATTTTATCAATATCTTGTAAAGGAACGCCCGCTTTAATTGCCTCAATAGCATTGGTTTCTGCTTCTAAAACAATATTATAAATTGTTTGAGCTTCTTCAGAAGGGGTTCCGAATTTTACTGTACGTGTCATATCGCTACAATAATGATTATATATAACCCCTAAATCAAATAATACATATTCATCTTTAACAAGTTTTCTTTCTCCTGGAGTTCCGTGAGGTGATGCAGCGTGATCTCCAAATAATACCATTGTGTCAAAACTCATCTCACTAACACCAAATTTTTTGATTTCATTTTCAATATGATTGACTACCTCACGTTCTGTTACACCGACTTTAAGGAATTCGGTACCAATTTCGATGCATTTGTCAGCGAGCTTTGCCGCTTCGCGAATATTTTCAATTTCGGATTCATTTTTAATATTACGTAATTCTTTAATTGTTTGATCAATATCGCCATAGTGTTGAACACCAAAGTTTTGAGTTAACTCGCGTTGACGTTTTACTGTTAAGTGTTCGCTTTCAATCAATAACTTATTAAAAGATGAAGGGTCAATTTCAAATGGATTCTCAGTATCTAAGTAACCAATGATTTTTCCTTCAAATGGAGAATTCTTAACTTCTTCAACTTCCATCTTTGGACAATATAAGGTTTGATCTCCATTTGCTGTAATTAATAGTGCAAATAATCTCTCGTGAGGTTCGCTTCTATACCCAGTGAAGTAGAATACATTGAGAGGAGTTGTTATCCATGCAGCGTCGGCTTGTTCATGTTGTAATTGTTTAGTTATTTTTTCGATTTTACTCATTCAATCATCTCCATTAAGTATTTATGTTAATTTTACGTCTAATCAGCTTAAAATTCAAAATTATTTAATACGATAAGCGATTATTTTAGTTTCATGTTATATCTTTTATGGCTAGGGTATAATTATAGTAATCAAGCAATAGGAGGCTATAATTATGAAACTTTCTTTTCATGGGCAATCAACGATTTATTTTGAGGGTAATGGTAAAAAAGTAATTGTAGATCCATTTATTTCCGGTAATGACAAATGTGATTTAAATGAACAAACATTAGATGTAGATTATATTATTTTAACTCATGGTCATGCCGATCACTTTGGCGATGTAGTTGAGTTAGCAAATCGTAATCACGCAACTGTTATAGGTTCTGCTGAATTACAAGGGTATTTAAGTACTTATCACGGTGTAGAAGATGTTCATGGTATGAATATCGGTGGCAAAGCTAAATTTGATTTTGGTAGCGTTAAATATGTTCAAGCTTTCCATAGTTCAAGTTTCACACATGAAGATGGTATCCCTATTTACTTAGGCATGCCAATGGGACTTATATTAGAAGTTGAAGGTAAAACGATTTATCACATGGGTGATACAGGATTGTTTAGTGATATGAAATTAATTGCTGAAAGACACCCTGTTGATGTATGTTTTGTTCCAATTGGTGATAACTTTACTATGGGTATTGATGATGCAAGTTATGCAATTAATGAATTTGTTAAACCTAAGATTTCTGTTCCAGTTCATTACAATACTTTCCCTTTAATTGAACAAGATCCACAACAATTTAAGGATGCAGTGCATGAAGGTGAAGTACAAATATTAGAACCTGGTGAGTCTGTATCATTTTAATAAATGTAAATATAAATGGAGTAATTGATTAATTTAATGAAATTAATAAGCACAAAGGTGATTTATACATGAACAATCATCTTTGTGCTTATATTTTGACGCATCTTTTGAATTTTACTAACTATTTTACAATCAATACAGGGATGGTAGCACGTTTAGCTACTTTGTGACTTACGCTACCTAATACGAATTTTTTCTGAGATTCAGCTTTACGGTTACTTAATACGACGATTTCATATTTACCACTATTAGCGTGTTTCACTAATTCGTCCTTAGGGTTACCACGCACAATGATTTGATCATAATCAATTCCGTAGTCTTCTAGAGTAGTTCGTGTTTTTTCTAGCAAATGACTACGTTTTTCAGTTAATTCATTAATATGCGTACCAGCTTTAATTGATGCTTGTGCATCCTGTTCACCAATCGCATTTAAAATAGTTACTACGGTATCTGGACCTGCTAATTTTGATACTTCTTTCAACGCTTTCTCATTTTTTAATTGAGTATCTACACCTAATAAAATATTTTTATACATAGGTCATCCCTCCTCATAAACAATTATATATAAAATATTTTAATTTTACCAATGTATATAATTAAAATAATTAAAGATTTAATTAACATAACTTGATTTATTAATTAATAAAAAATCAAACTGATGAAGCGTTTTTAAAACTAATTGGTTTACATTTTCTAAATCGATTTTTTATGATTAAAAAGTTATAATAAATAAAACACTGTACATTATAAAGAGGTATTATCAATGACTAAACATGAACAAATCATAGCATACATAGAATCGTTAAATGTTGGCCAAAAAATTTCTGTTAGGGAAGTTGCCAAAGTAATGAAAGTATCTGAGGGGACGGCATATAGAGCTATAAAAGATGCCGGACAACTTGGGTTAGTAACTACCATTGATAGAGTAGGTACAGTACGTATTGATAAAAAGAATCGTGAGGAGATTGAGAACCTTACGTTTAAAGAAATTTTAAAAATCATTGATGGAGATATCATTGGTGGCAAAAATGGATTAACAAAAAGTGTTTCAAAATTTGCGATAGGTGCAATGGAACTAAAAGATGTGGTTAAATATTTAAGTCATCATACATTGTTAATCGTAGGTAATAGGCCTGATGTTCAGTTAGAAGCGCTAAAAAGAGGTAGTGGCGTACTTATTACTGGAGGTTTTAAAACAACACAAAAAATTATTGATTATGCTAATAATCATGAATTACCAATCCTGTCTTCAAATTATGATACATTTCTTGTAGCCAATATTATTAATAGAGCAATGTATAATCAAATGATTAGAAAAGAAATTTTAATAGTTGAAGATATAGTGAAACCAATTAATGATATGACGGTTATTTTTGATGAAATGGGTATTGAAGATTATAAATCACGTGCCAAAGTTACAGGTCATTCAAGGTTTCCAGTCGTAGATAAAGATTGGCGATTAGTTGGAATAGTTACGAGTAAGGAAGTCATTCAAATGAACTCGGATGATACCATTGCTAAAGTAATGACGAAACGTCCTATCAATGTTGAATTAAATACAACGGTAGCGAGTTGTGCTCACATTATGATTTGGGAAGGAATTGAGATATTACCCGTAACTCAGAATAAAAGAGCAATAGGTGTAATAACGAGAGATGACGTATTAAAAGCGATGCAACTTATTGGCAGACAACCTCAAATAGGTGAGACGATTAATGATCAAATAGCGAAACATATTACGATTTCACAAAGTGATATTTCGGTTGAGGTTTCTCCGTTATTAACCAATCAATATGGCACATTAAGTAAGGCTGTATTTGTCGCTATTATTGAAGAAACAATAAAGCATGAATTGCGAAAATATAAAAAGGTAGATGTTATGATTGAAAGTTTAAATATCATCTATATTAAAACTGTGCCAATTGAAGCATCAATTAGAGTTCAATATGACATGCTCGATGTTGGAAGGAACTTTGCTAAATTGGAAGTCGCGATGGTAAGTGGTAATGAAAAAGTCGCAAATGCAATGATAATTTGTCAGATGTTTGAGGATATACAAAGTATTTAATTTTAAAGTAATAAATCTAATTTAAGGAGATATAACAATGGTAGAAATTTTTAATGAAATCATGCAAAGAGTTAAAGAGGCAGAAACAATTATTATTCATAGACATGTGAGACCTGATCCAGATGCTTATGGCTCACAACTTGGATTAAAGTTATATCTTGAACGAAAATTCCCTAAAAAAAATGTCTATGCTGCAGGTGAAGCTGAACCATCATTATCATTTATAGGAGACTTAGATGAAATTGATGACAGTGTATATGGTGATGCACTTGTAATTGTATGTGATACTGCAAATGCACCACGTATTGATGATCAAAGATATCTAAATGGACAGTCATTAATTAAAATAGATCATCATCCTGCTACTGATCAATACGGTGATGTAAATTTTGTTAATACTGAAGCATCTTCTACAAGTGAAATTATATTTGATTTCATCGCACATTTTAATGATCTAAGTATAATTGATGAACATGTAGCTCGAGTATTGTACTTAGGTATTGTTGGAGACACAGGGCGATTCTTATTTAGTAATACATCACCCCATACAATGGAAGTTGCTAGTCAATTATTGGCATATCCATTCAATCATAATGTTGAATTAAATAAAATGTCCGAAAAAGATCCTAAGTTAATGCCTTTCCAAGGATATATTTTACAAAATTTTGAACTATCAGATTCACATGAATATTGTCAAATTAAAATAACTAATGATGTTTTAAAGCAGTTTGACATTCAGCCTAATGAAGCTTCTCAATTTGTAAATACAGTTGCGGATATTAGCGGTTTAAAAATATGGATGTTTGGTGTAGATGAGGGAGATCAAATTAGATGTCGTATTCGATCTAAAGGAATCACTATTAATGATGTCGCTAATCAATTTGGTGGGGGAGGCCACCCAAATGCATCAGGTGTGTCAGTCTATAGTTGGGATGAATTTGAAGAATTAGCACAAGCTTTACGTCAGAAATTATAAATTTAAGAAAGGAAGTCATTCATGGTTGCTCATTTAAATCTTCATACAGCATATGATTTATTAAATTCTAGTTTGAGAATCGATGATGTAGTTAAAAAAGCACAACATAATCATTATGATACATTAGCGATTACTGATACTAATGTCTTATATGGCTTCCCTAAATTTTATGATGCTTGTATTAAAGCCAATATTAAACCAATTTTTGGAATGACAGTTAACGTTACGGATGGTTTGTATACAATTGAGACTGTGATTTTAGCTATAAATAATGATGGCTTAAGATCACTATTTCAACTCTCTTCTGCAATTAAAATGAAGCAAAAAGACGTTATATCAGTTGAGTGGTTAAAAAAGTATTCAACAAATATTGCAATCATATTTAAGCAAGCAAATCAATCTCATTATTCTATAGTTGAACAATTTCAAAACCATCAAAATATATTTATAAATCATTCAAGCAACTTAGCATTTTATAATAATATAAAAGTGGTTTGGTTTGAAAATGCACGATACTTAAATCAAGAAGATGTTGAGACGATTCCAGCACTTGAAGCAATTAAAAATAATACTAAGATAGATTTGGTTAATGATATTGAAGATATTGGGGAACATTTTCCTAATCAAAATGAATTAGAAACATTAAATATAGACAGAGACGTATGGAATAATACGCTTGAACTAGCTAATTTATGTAGTGCAAGCATAGAATATCATCAAAATTTACTACCTAAATTCGATGCACCATCAGGTAGTTCCTCAAAAGAGTATTTATGGTCACAACTCCAATCAAGTTTAAAGAAGATGAAATTAAATCATGATGAACGCTATACAAAAAGATTAGAACATGAATATCGAGTTATAACTGAAATGGGTTTTGAAGACTACTTTTTAATTGTGAGTGATTTAATTCACTACGCTAAAACACATGATGTTATGGTTGGTCCTGGGCGGGGATCCTCAGCTGGTTCATTAGTTAGCTTCCTACTAGGCATTACTACAATAGATCCAATTAGATTTAATCTATTATTTGAACGTTTTTTAAATCCTGAACGTGTAACAATGCCAGATATAGATATTGATTTTGAAGACACGCGTAGGGAAAGAGTCATTCAATACGTTCAAGACAAATATGGAAAACATCATGTTTCGGGTATTGTCACATTCGGACATTTATTGGCTAGGGCCGTTGCAAGAGATGTTGGTCGCATAATTGGATTTGATGATAAAACTTTAAATGAGATTTCTAAGTTAATACCTCATCAACTTGGCATAACTTTAGATAAGGCATATGAGGATGAGCGATTTAAGCAATTTGTACATAGAAATCATCGACATGAAAAGTGGTTTGAATTAAGTAAGAAATTAGAAGGCTTACCTAGACATACTTCAACACATGCAGCAGGTATTATTATTAACGATCAACCTCTATATAATTATGCACCACTAACATTGGGCGATACTGGTTTATTGACGCAATGGACGATGACAGAAGCAGAGCGAATTGGTCTACTTAAGATTGACTTTTTGGGGTTAAGAAATTTATCTATCATACATCAAATTATCACTCAAGTAAAAAAAGATTTAAATATTACTATAGAGATTGAAGAGATACCGTTTAATGATGTAGATGTATTTAAGTTATTATCTAGGGGAGATACAACTGGAATCTTCCAACTTGAATCCGAAGGTGTAAGAAAAGTATTAAAACGACTTCAGCCTGAACATTTTGAAGATATCGTTGCGGTTACGTCTTTATATAGACCAGGACCTATGGAAGAAATTCCAACTTATATTTCACGAAGACATAACGAAAGTGAAATTAAATACGTACATCCTGATTTAGAACCCATACTTAAAAATACGTATGGTGTAATAATCTATCAAGAACAAATTATGCAAATCGCTAGTCAATTTGCTAGCTTTAATTATGGACAAGCAGATATTCTACGTCGTGCCATGAGTAAAAAGAATAGAGCAGTTTTAGAAAGTGAAAGACAACATTTTGTCGAAGGTGCGATAAAAAATAAATATGATGAGAAGATAAGTAAACAAATATTTGATTTAATTCTAAAGTTTGCTGATTATGGATTTCCTAGAGCACATGCGGTAAGTTATTCAAAAATTGCATATATCATGGCATATTTGAAGGTTCACTATCCTAATTATTTTTATGCTAATATTTTAAGTAATGTCGTTGGTAATGAATCTAAAACAGCGGCCATAATTGATGAAGCTAAAAATCAAAAATTGAAAATTTTGCCTCCTAATATTAATGAAAGCCATTGGTATTATAGAGCAACTAAATCAAATATTTATTTATCCTTAGGTGCTATTAAAGGTGTTGGTTATCAGAGCGTTAAATCAATTGTTGATGAAAGGTATCAAAATGGTAAGTATAAAGATTTCTTTGATTTTACTAGACGAATACCAAATCGCGTAAAGACTAGAAAATTACTTGAATCATTAATTTTGGTAGGCGCTTTTGATACTTTTGGAAAAACACGTTCAACTTTATTAAGTTCTATTGATCAAGTTTTAGATGAAGTATCAAATGTAGAACAAAACGATTTATTAATGAATATTTTGACACCTAAACAATCTTACACTGATAAAGATGAATTTAGTGATCAAATGATTAGTAGTTACGAAATGGAATACTTGGGATTTTATGTTTCTAATCATCCAGTCGAAAAGCAATTTAATAAAAAGCAATATTTAGGTATCTATACACTAAGTAATGTTGTAAATCACAAACCTATTTTGGTTCAAGTAGATCAAATCAAACAAATAAGGACCAAGAATGGTCAAAATATGGCATTTTTAGTTCTAAATGATGGGCGACATACGATGGATGCAGTTTTATTTCCAGATAAATTCAAACGGTATGAAACTCAATTAAATGAGAGAGAAATGTATATTGTTTGGGGGAAATTTGAAAAGAGAAAACAACAATTGCAGCTCATTTTAAATCAAATGGATTCAGTTGAACATTTTGAAGTAACTAAAATGAATGGGGCATCTCAAATTATTTTAAGAAACATTCATAACTTAGATGAAATTAAACAAATTCTTAGTGATCATAAAAACAACCATATGATTAAAGTGAACATATATAATGAACAAACTGGAGAACTTGATTATTTAGGTAGTATGGATAAAACATCGAATGAAATTAAAACCTTTGTTGAGGCTTTTGATCCAAAAGATATAAGAATTTTATAACTTTTATGTATAAAAAAATTATGATATAGTAAACTGATGATTTATAAAATAAAGTCATCGGTTTATTTTATCTTAAAAAATTTTAAATGCAGAGAATATATATTCATTATACTGATGAACTTTCGATATTTTAGTAAATAAACAGGGGTTGATTTAATGTCTTTAAGAGATGATGCATTACAAATGCATAAAGAAAATCAAGGTAAGTTGGAAATTACACCTAATATCAAAGTTACTAATAAAGAAGAATTAAGTTTAGCCTATTCACCAGGCGTAGCAGAACCATGTAAAGAAATACATGAAGATCCAAGAACTGTATATGATTACACGATTAAAAGAAATACTGTGGCTGTTGTTACTGATGGCACTGCAGTTTTAGGTTTAGGTAATATTGGTGCCCCAGCTAGTATTCCTGTTATGGAAGGTAAAGCTGTTCTTTTTAAAAGTTTTGCAGGTATAAACGGTGTACCTATCGCTTTAGATACTAAAGATACAGAAGAAATTATTAGAACAGCTAAATTAATTTCACCTAATTATGGAGGAATTAATCTAGAAGATATTTCAGCACCAAGATGTTTTGAAATAGAAGATCGTCTTAAAAAAGAAACTAATATTCCAGTTTTCCATGATGATCAACATGGTACAGCGATTGTTACTATGGCTGGTTTAATCAATGCACTAAGAATTGTTGATAAAGATTTATCTGAAATTAAAGTTGTGTTAAATGGTGCAGGGGCAGCAGGTATTGCAATTGTTAAATTATTAGATTCTTACGGTGTCAGAAATATGATAATGTGCGATTCAAGAGGTGCTATTTTTGAAGGTCGACCTTATGGTATGAATGACACTAAGGATTATGTAGCTAAATTCACAAACAAAGACAAAATTGAAGGTTCATTACAAGATGTAATTAAAGATGCTGATGTATTTATAGGTGTTTCAGTTGCTAACTTACTATCAAAAGACATGGTTAAATCAATGGCGGATGATGCAATCATCTTTGCAATGGCTAACCCAGATCCAGAAATCAAGCCCAATGATGCTAAAGAAGCAGGCGCTAAAGTTGTAGGAACAGGTCGTTCAGATTTTCCGAACCAAATTAATAATGTACTTGCGTTCCCAGGTATTTTTAGAGGTGCATTAGACACTGAATCAACACATATAAATGAAGATATGAAGAAAGCGGCGGTTGAAGCTATTGCTAATCTTATAGATGAAGATGAGTTGAATCCGGATTATTGTATTCCTGGTCCTTTCGATAAAAGGGTAGCTCCTTCAGTTGCACGTGAAGTTGCAAAAGTAGCAATGGAAACTGGCGTGGCAAGAATTGAAGTGGATCCTCAAAAAGTTTATGACAAAACAATGCAATTAACAGACTTGAAATAACCTAGAATTGCAACAATTTTAATAAAAAACAAAGACATGTATTATTTCTAACTCATATTTTATGTTCAATCATATATTAAATTGAGATGTAATAAATTAAGGTTGTATGATTAGGTGGAGGTTTACGAATGTTTAAAGACTTTTTTAATCGTAGTAGTAAAAAACGAAAATATTTAACAGTTCAAGATTCAAAACAAAATGAAGTACCAGCAGGTATTATGACTAAATGTCCAAAATGCAAAAAAATAATGTATACAAAAGAATTAAATGAGAATTTAAATGTATGTTTTAATTGTGATCACCATATTGCATTACCTGCATATAAGAGAATTGAAGCAATCACTGATGAAAATAGTTTCGTTGAATTTGATAAAGGAGTGACATCAGCAAATCCTTTAGACTTTCCTGGATATCAAGAAAAAATTGAAAAAGACCAACAAAAAACTGATTTAAGCGAAGCGGTTGTAACCGGTACTGCCAAACTAGATGGTGTTCAATTTGGTGTAGCTGTTATGGATGCTAGATTTAGAATGGGAAGTATGGGTTCAGTTGTTGGTGAGAAAATATGTCGAATTATTGATTATGCAACAGAACATAGACTACCATTCATATTATTTTCTGCAAGTGGTGGTGCTAGGATGCAAGAAGGTATTATTTCATTGATGCAAATGGGTAAAACGAGTGTTTCACTGAAACGTCACTCAGATGCCGGATTATTATATATTTCTTATCTTACGCATCCAACAACTGGTGGTGTTTCTGCTAGTTTTGCATCTGTTGGGGATATCAATTTAAGTGAACCTAAAGCCTTAATTGGATTTGCTGGTCGACGTGTTATTGAGCAAACTATTAATGAGAAACTTCCAGATGATTTCCAAACTGCAGAGTTTCTTCTTGAGCATGGTCAACTTGATAAAGTTGTTCACCGTAAAGAGATGAAAGAAACACTTGCTCAATTATTAAAATTGCACCAAGAGGTGAATAAAGATGCTTGATTTTGAAAAACCACTTTTTGAAATAAAAAATAAAATTGAATCTCTTAAGCAATCTCAAGAAAAAAATGATGTAGATTTACAAGATGAAATTGATTTACTTGAAGCATCACTTGAAAGGGAAACCAAAAAAATATATACCAATCTTAAGCCTTGGGATAGAGTGCAAATTGCTCGTCTCCAAGAACGACCTACGACATTAGACTATATTCCATATATCTTCGATTCATTTATTGAATTACATGGAGATCGTAATTTTAGAGATGACCCTGCAATGATTGGTGGAATTGGGTATTTAAACGGTACCCCTGTTACAGTTATAGGCCAACAAAGAGGTAAAGATACTAAGGATAATATATATCGAAACTTTGGTATGGCGCATCCTGAAGGTTATCGTAAAGCATTGAGATTAATGAAACAAGCTGAGAAATTTAATAGACCTATTTTTACTTTCATTGATACTAAAGGTGCTTATCCAGGTAAAGCTGCTGAAGAACGCGGACAAAGTGAATCTATTGCTAGAAACTTAGTTGAGATGGCATCTCTAACAGTGCCAGTGATAGCTATCGTTATCGGCGAAGGTGGTAGTGGTGGTGCACTAGGAATTGGGATAGCCAATCGAATTATGATGCTTGAAAACAGTACGTATTCTGTCATTTCCCCAGAGGGAGCAGCGGCACTGTTATGGAAAGATAGCTCATTAGCAAAAATGGCTGCCGAAACTATGAAAATTACTGCAAAAGATTTACATCATTTAAACGTTATTGATAGTGTTATTGATGAACCTTTAGGTGGTGCACACAATAATATAGAACAACAAGCTATTGATATTAAGCAAGCATTCGTAAATCATTTAGAACAACTTCAACAACAAAGTGCTGATGAATTAGTTGAAGATAGATTTAATAAGTTTAGAAATATCGGTGCTTTTATTGAAAAATAGCTGGGCTGGTACACATACAAATTAATATTTAAAATTACTTTGAAAAACACAGTTGCAAATTAAGTTGTGAAGGAACCTTTATTATATTTTCCTAGCTGTAGTTTTCCTTATAAGGGTGAAACAATTGATTCTTGGTGAATATTGTTCACCCCTTTTTTATTGCAAAAGGAAAAATTGTTTGTAAAACGTTTACATGTATTTTGTGCACCTATATTGATGGAACACTAAAAAAAATTATGGTAATTTATTATTAATGAGAAATATAGTTAGGAAAGGGAATGTCGTCATGAAGAAAATTGCGGTTTTAACTAGTGGTGGAGATTCACCAGGAATGAATGCTGCTGTTAGAGCAGTTGTGCGTAAGGCGATTTATAACAACATTGAAGTTTATGGAATTTATCAAGGTTATCAAGGATTACTTGATGACAATATTCATAAACTTGAATTGGGTTCAGTAGGGGATACAATTCAACGTGGAGGAACTTTCCTTTACTCTGCAAGATGTCCACAATTCAAAGAGGCGAGTGTAAGACAAAAAGGTATAGAGAATTTACACAAACGTGGTATTGAGGGACTAGTAGTAGTTGGGGGAGATGGCAGTTACCGAGGTGCCCAACGTATTAGTGAAGAGACGAAAGATATTAAAACAATAGGAATTCCAGGTACTATTGATAATGATATTAATGGTACTGACTTCACTATTGGGTTTGACACAGCTTTGAACACAATTATTGATAGTGTAGACAAGATTAGAGACACTGCTTCAAGTCATGCTAGAACCTTTATTGTAGAAGTTATGGGACGTGATTGTGGTGATTTAGCATTATGGGCTGGCTTATCAGTCGGTGCTGAAACAATATTAGTTCCTGAAGTCAATACAGATATTAAAGATATTGCCGAAAAAATAGAAAAAGGTATCAAACGAGGTAAAAAACACTCAATCGTCATGGTAGCTGAGGGCAGTATGAGTGGCCAAGAATGCGCGGATCAATTAATGAAATATATTAATGTTGATGCACGTGTGTCTGTACTGGGCCATATCCAACGTGGTGGTAGCCCATCAGGTACTGACAGAGTATTAGCTTCACGCTTAGGTGGTTACGCCGTTGATTTATTAATACAAGGTCATTCTGGACATGGAGTAGGTATTATGAATAACAAATTGACTGCCACACCATTTGATGAAATTTTCAATGGTAACGACCATAAATTCAATACTGATATTTATGAATTAGCGAAAGAGTTATCTATTTAATTTAGGAGGCTTTTTAAAATGAGAAAGACTAAAATTGTATGTACAATTGGACCTGCATCAGAGTCTGAGGAAATGTTAGAAAAATTAATGAAAGCTGGTATGAACGTAGCGCGTTTGAATTTCTCTCATGGTAGTCATGAAGAGCATAAAGCACGTATTGATACGATTCGTAAAGTAGCTGATAAATTAGGTAAAACAATTGGTATCCTATTAGATACTAAAGGACCTGAAATTCGTACTCATGACATGAAAGATGGCTTAATTATGCTTGAAAAAGGCAAAGAAGTTATTGTTAGTATGTCTCAAGTTGAAGGTACACCTGAAAAATTCTCAGTAACTTATGAAGATTTAATCAACGATGTTCAAGTAGGTTCTTACATTTTACTTGATGATGGTTTAGTTGAACTACAAGTAAAAGACATCGATAAAACAAAAGGCGAAGTTAAATGTGATATCTTAAATACTGGTGAATTAAAAAATAAAAAAGGCGTAAATTTACCAGGTGTAAAAGTTAATTTACCAGGTATTACTGATAAAGATGCTGATGATATCTTATTTGGTATCAAAGAAGATGTTGATTATATCGCAGCAAGCTTTGTACGACGTCCAAGTGATGTCTTAGATATTCGTGAAATTCTTGAAAGAGAAAATAATCATAATATCACTATTTTCCCTAAAATTGAAAACCAAGAAGGTATTGATAATATAGAAGAAATATTAGAAGTGTCTGATGGTTTAATGGTAGCTCGTGGTGACATGGGTGTTGAAATTCCACCAGAATCTGTACCAATTGTACAAAAAGATTTAATCAGAAAATGTAATAAACTAGGTAAACCAGTTATCACAGCTACTCAAATGTTAGATTCAATGCAACGAAATCCTCGTGCGACAAGAGCGGAAGCTAGTGACGTTGCTAACGCAATTTATGATGGTACTGACGCAGTTATGCTTTCTGGTGAAACTGCTGCTGGTTTATATCCAGAAGAGGCTGTTAAAACAATGAGAAATATTGCGATTTCTGCTGAAGCGGCACAAGATTATAAAAAATTATTATCAGACCGTACTAAACTAGTAGAAACTTCATTAGTGAATGCTATTGGTGTTTCAGTTGCACATACTGCTTTAAATTTAAAAGTTAAAGCTATTGTTGCAGCAACTGAAAGTGGTTCAACTGCAGTAACTATTTCTAAATATCGTCCACATTCTGATATCATTGCGGTTACCCCTAGCGAGCACACTGCACGTCAACTTGCTTTAGTTTGGGGTGCATATCCTGTAATTAAAAAAGGTCGTAAAACTACTGATGACCTATTAAATAATGCAGTTGCTACAGCAGTAGAAACTGGAAGAGTTACAAATGGTGATTTAATTATTATTACTGCCGGTGTACCTACTGGTGAAAAAGGTACAACTAATATGATGAAATTACATTTAGTTGGAGATGAAATTGCAAAAGGACAAGGTGTCGGTCGTGGATCAGTAGTTGGTAAAACTGTAGTTGCTAACAGTGCTAGTGATTTAGAAGGCGTAGATTTAAGTGAATCAGTTATTGTTACTAATTCTGTAGATGAGACATTAGTGCCTTATATTGAGCAAGCAGTTGGATTAATTACAGAAGAAAATGGTATCACGTCACCAAGTGCGATTATTGGACTTGAAAAAGGTATTCCAACAATTATAGGTGTTGAAAATGCTACTAAAGAATTAAAAGATGGTATTTTAGTAACAGTAGATGCTGCTCAAGGTAAAATATTTGAAGGGTATGCTAACGTACTTTAATTCATTATTATAAATGATGGCTAACTTAATAAGATAAGAGAGCCAGAACAGATAATATTTCAAAGCGATATTGCAAATTCGCAATAGTTGATTAAACTGGGAATAAGCTCGTGAAGAGTTTTTCTCAGTTTTTTCATTTCACTAGAAAGAAATTCATTAAATGAGAATTTCAAATAGGAAAGTTAATTGAGTTATAAAATTTCATTTTGAATAAGGTTATAATTTGTGGTAATATAACATGGATTAATTGAGATATACTATTATAAGAAGGTTTAATTATTATGAAAGAAAATTTTTGGAGTGAATTACCACGTCCTTTTTTTATTTTAGCACCTATGGAGGACGTTACTGATACCGTTTTTCGACATGTTGTAAGTGAGGCTGCTAGACCTGATGTTTTTTTCACTGAATTTACAAACACTGAGAGTTATTGCCATCCGGAAGGTATTCATAGCGTTCGTGGAAGATTGACATTCAGTGAAGATGAACAGCCTATGGTAGCACATATATGGGGCGATAAACCCGAACAGTTTAGAGAAATGAGTTTTGGTTTAGCTGAAATGGGTTTTAAAGGTATAGATTTAAATATGGGATGTCCAGTAGCTAATGTCGCAAAGAAAGGTAAAGGTTCTGGTTTAATATTGAGACCTGAAACAGCTGCTGAGATTATTCAAGCTACTAAAGCTGGTGGATTACCTGTTAGTGTCAAAACCCGTTTAGGTTATTATGATATTGAAGAGTGGAAAGATTGGTTAAAACACGTTTTTAAACAAGATATCGCAAATTTATCTATACATCTTCGAACACGCAAAGAGATGAGTAAAGTAGATGCGCATTGGGAATTAATCGCAGCAATTAAACAATTAAGAGATGATATCGCACCTAATACATTACTAACGATTAATGGAGATATTCCAGATAGACAAACTGGACTTGAACTTGCCATGAAATATGGTGTTGACGGTGTGATGATAGGTAGAGGGATCTTTAATAATCCGTTTGCTTTTGAAAAAGAACCCCGTGAACATACTAGTAAAGAACTATTGAATTTGTTTAGATTGCATTTATCATTGTTTGAGAAATATTCAAATGATGAAAGTCAACAATACAAAAGTTTAAGAAGATTTTTTAAGATTTATGTGAAGGGGATTAAAGGAGCTAGTCAATTACGTCATCAATTAATGAGTACAGAATCGGTTGATGAAGCACGCGATTTATTAGATGAATTTGAGTCTAAAATTGAAGAAGATATAAATTAATTTTCTAAAACATTAGATATAGTTATTAGATAATAGGTTTATTATAAAAACAAGCCAGTAAATGAATTTTTATGTTAATTCATTTACTGGCTATTATAATCATTTAAGAATTTTAAATTATTTATTATTCTTAGCAACTTGTCTATATCTCAAATACATTAAACCTAGTAATATAAACCATATTGGAGTTAAGAAAATAGCATTTCTAGTTGTTTCATTTACAAATAATAAACAAAATACTAAGAAGAAGAATACTAATATTGCGTAACCCATATATTTACCACCAGGAAGTTTATAAGATACAGTTTTATGTAGCTCAGGATTTTTTCTGTGATAATTAATATAAGCAATAATAATTAATGCCCATACGATAATAAATAATACAGTCGAAATTGTTGTTACATAAGTAAACACTAACGTAGCATCCGGGAAGATGTAGTTTAATAATGCTGTTACTAATAATAATGCAGATGAACCAATAATAGCAAAATGAGGAACACCATTTTTATTAGTACTTCTAAAGATAGGTGGTGCTTGATCTTGTTCTGATAAACCAAATAACATACGACTGTTTGAGAATATACCACTATTACAAGATGATGCTGCAGCAGTTAATACTACAAAGTTGATCAATCCAGCAGCGAAAGGAATACCAATTAATGAGAATAATCTAACAAATGGACTTTCACTAGGGTCAACTTTATCCCAAGGAATAATAGACATAATTACCGCTAATGCACCAACGTAGAATACTAAAATTCTTAACGGTACAGCATTGATAGCTTTTGGAATTGTTTTCTGAGGATCTTTAGTTTCTCCTGCAGTTACACCAATCATTTCAATACCAACAAATGAGAACAATGCCATTTGGAATGACATAAAGAACCCAGATGCTCCGTGAGTAAAGATGCCATGTTTATATAAATTTGTAAAACTCGCATGTCCAAATTGTGTTTTATATGCCATTAAAATCATGACTAAACCTACAACGATTAAAGCGATGATAGTTATAATTTTAATAATAGCGAACCAGAATTCTAATTCACCAAATAATTTAGCACTAAGCAAATTAAATAGCATTAATATAAGCACACAGAATAGTGCACTAATCCAGTTTGGAATTGCAGGGAACCAGAAACTAACATATTTAGCAACAGCAGTTACTTCAGCCATACCTGTTATAATCCAGCACAACCAATAAGTCCAACCAGTTACAAAACCAGCAAACGGTCCTATGTATTCATTTGTCACATCGGCGAAAGATTTGAAGCGAGTATTTTGAATTATAATCTCACCTAAGCCTCTCATAAACATGAACAACATGAAACCTATAATAATATAAGTTAATAGAATAGATGGACCAGTCATTGCTATTGTTTGACCTGCTCCCAAGAATAATCCGGTACCTATAGCGCCACCAATAGCAATCAATTGCACATGACGATTACTCAATCCTCTTTGTAATTTTTCTTCAGCCATAAGACAACTCCCTTACATTTAATTAATATTATTATGCACTTATAAATTCAATTCGACAATTATTTTTCGAATTTTTTCTAAAAATCCCTCTAAATTTAGATTAAATAATTGTAATCAAGCTTGATAATTAAATTGAAATTTTCAATATTTTCTCATTAATTACATAATTTAAATTGGAATGAAAGCTTATATAATGGCGTTTATTGGGCGTTTAAGTAAAGATAAGTTTAAAAATTTAAAGTTAAATAGCATTTATTGAACGATATATAATCGTTCACAAAAGTTATCACATTGGCTATAATAGTATTTGAAAGCCATTACATTATGTATAAGAAAAGGGGAATTACTTATGGCAGAATTACAAAAAGGTTTAGAAGGGGTAATTGCAGCTGAAACTAAAATCAGTTCAATTATTGATAGTCAATTAACGTATGCGGGATACGATATTGATGATTTAGCAGAAAATGCATTGTTCGAAGAAATAGTGTTTTTATTATGGAATTATAGATTGCCTACTCAAGATGAATTAGATGCATTAAGAGAAAAATTTAATCATTATATGACTTTAAACCCAAGAGTTTATAAGCATTTTGAAGAATACGCAACTGATAATGTGCACCCTATGACGGCACTACGTACATCTGTATCATATATTGCTCATTTTGATCCTGATGCTGAAAATGAAACAGAAGAAAATAGAAAAGAAAGAGCAATACGTATTCAAGCGAAAATTGCATCTTTAGTTACAGCATTTGCGCGTGTTCGTGAAGGTAAAGAACCTGTTAAACCTAATCCTGATTTAAGTTATGCAACTAACTTCTTATATATGTTAAGAGGAGAATTACCAACAGATACTGAAGCTGAAGCATTTAATAAAGCATTAGTGTTACATGCTGACCATGAACTTAATGCTTCTGCATTTACTGCACGTTGTGCCGTATCGTCTTTATCTGATATGTACTCTGGTATTGTAGCTGCAGTAGGTTCATTAAAGGGACCTTTACATGGTGGAGCAAATGAACAAGTAATGAGCATGCTTGCTGATGTTAAATCAGTTGATGAGGTTGATGCTTATTTAGATGAAAAATTCAAAAATAAAGAAAAAATCATGGGATTCGGTCATAGAGTATACAAAGACGGAGATCCAAGAGCCAAATATTTACGTGAGATGAGCCGAAAAATCACTTCTGAAACTGGTAGAAGTGAATTATATGATATTTCAATAGCTATTGAGAAACGTATGAAAGAAGAGAAAGGACTTATTCCTAATGTCGATTTCTTTAGTGCTACTGTATATCATAGTATGGATATTCCACACGATTTATTCACGCCAATTTTCGCGGTAAGTCGTACATCTGGTTGGACAGCACATATTCTAGAACAATATCGTGATAATAGAATAATGCGTCCTAGAGCTAATTACGTCGGTGAAACAAATCGTAAGTATTTACCAATTGAAGAAAGATAAATTATAAACTTTAATAGATTTCACAATATTTGGAGGTAAAATTATGTCAACTGAAAAAATTACTAGAATTAACGATGGATTAAATGTACCTAATGAACCAATTATTCCTTTTATTATTGGTGATGGTATTGGCCCAGATATTTGGAAAGCAGCGAGTCGCGTTATTGATGCGGCTGTTGAAAAAGCATATAACGGCGAAAAACGTATTGAATGGAAAGAAGTATTAGCAGGTCAAAAAGCTTTTGATAAAACTGGTGAATGGTTACCTCAAGAAACGCTTGATACGATTAAAGAATATTTAATCGCTATTAAGGGACCTTTAACTACACCAATTGGTGGTGGTATTCGTTCATTAAATGTTGCATTACGTCAAGAATTAGACCTATTTACATGCTTACGTCCAGTTCGTTGGTTCAAAGGTGTTCCTTCACCAGTTAAACGTCCACAAGATGTTGATATGGTTATCTTCCGTGAAAATACTGAAGATATTTATGCAGGTATCGAATTTAAAGAAGGTACTGATGAAGTTAAAAAAATCATTGATTTCTTACAAAATGAAATGGGTGCTACTAACATTCGCTTCCCAGAAACTTCAGGTATTGGTGTGAAACCAGTTTCTAAAGAAGGTACTGAACGTTTAGTTAGAGCTGCAATTCAGTATGCAATCGATAATAACCGTAAAACTGTTACGCTTGTTCATAAAGGTAATATTATGAAATTCACCGAAGGCGCATTTAAGCAATGGGGCTATGATGTAGCTCATAATGAATTTGCTGATAAGGTATTTACTTGGCAACAATACGATGAAATTGTTGAAAAAGATGGTAAAGATGCAGCAAATCAAGCTCAAGAAAAAGCTGAACAAGATGGAAAGATCATTATTAAAGATTCTATCGCTGACATTTTCTTACAACAAATTTTAACTCGTCCAGCAGAACATGATGTAGTTGCTACAATGAATTTAAATGGTGACTATATTTCGGATGCTTTAGCAGCTCAAGTGGGCGGAATTGGAATTGCACCTGGTGCAAACATTAACTATGAGTCAGGACACGCTATTTTCGAAGCAACACATGGTACTGCACCTAAGTATGCTGGTTTAAACAAAGTTAACCCATCTTCTGAATTATTAAGTTCAGTTCTAATGTTAGAACATTTAGGTTGGCAAGAAGCCGCTGATAAGATTACTGATGCAATTGAAGCTACTATTGCTTCTAAAGTTGTAACTTATGATTTTGCTCGTTTAATGGATGGTGCTACTGAAGTATCAACTTCAGAATTCGCTGATGAGTTAATTAAAAACTTAAAGTAATTTATTTACACATTAATAATTTAAAACTTTAAAAAATTAATAGATTGATGATGCATGGCACTAATGTAGTAGTTAACACAATAGCGCAAGTTTTAAGGGATTCTCAATCTTAACAATTTTTAATAAAAGTGGAACAGTGAATTTAAATTAAATTCTGTTCCGCTTTTTTATTATGAAGTAAAGCAAATAACTATAATTTGTTAATAATTTTTTAAAAATAAATAAATAAATACTCAATATTTGGAAAATAATCATATGATTGTTAAGATTATGTAAATTTAATATGTTGTATGTTATTTTTGTTTTAACTTCCGTTATAATGAAATTGAAATGTTATATTAATTCAGGGAGGCACATTATGTCACAAAAAGTATTAGTGGTTGACGATGAGCAATCAATTGTAACTTTACTTAAATATAATCTTGAAACGGCTGGTTACATCGTTGAGGTAGCTTACGATGGTGAAGAGGCTTTGGAAAAGGTGAATGAAATTCAACCAGAACTTGTCGTTTTAGATGTAATGTTACCTAAGAAAGATGGTATTGAAGTATGTAAAACAATACGTTCTGATAAAAATTTAGTACCTATTTTAATGTTAACTGCAAAAGATGATGAGTTTGATCGTGTATTAGGATTAGAATTAGGTGCCGATGATTATATGACAAAACCTTTTTCTCCTAGAGAAGTAGTGGCGAGAGTTAAAGCTATCTTGAGAAGATCGAAATTTGCTAGTGAAATTGAAAAAGAAGATGTTGATGATGAGGATATATTGATTGAAAATATTAGAATCAGACCTGAATTCTTTGAGGTATATAAAGATGATGAATTATTAGAACTCACTCCTAAAGAATTTGAACTATTGTTGTATCTAATAGAAAGACAAGGGCGAGTAATCACTCGAGAGCACATGTTAAATTCAGTATGGAATTATGAATTCGCAGGCGATTCTCGAATTGTTGATGTTCATATAAGTCATTTAAGAGACAAACTCGAAGAGAATCCGAAACAACCTAAATTAATTAAAACTGTTCGTGGACTCGGTTATAAATTAGAGAGACCTAAAGCTTAATGCTTAAATTTCATCATAGATTATTATTGCTATTAAGCACAATTACTATAATCAGTTTTATTGGTTTAGGCGTCATTATTCATCATACAATTTATCAAATATTATCAACAGCTCAGGTTAGGGAACTCAAACATGTATCTGAAAATTTTTTGAAATTAAACAAGCAAAATGAGAATAATGAAATTAAAAATATTTCAGCTAATCAAAATTTAATTGTTAGAATTTCTGAAAATGGTAAAGTGATATACCAAACTGGTAACCAAAATAAAATAAATGATAACATTGATAATGAAGCTAATCCATCAAATATCATTTATAAAAGAGAAAATGGTCAGGTTAGATACACATTTAAAACAACTGTCAATGACAAAACGATATACATAAGTGGGATGAATACTGAGATTCTTGAATTACAAAAAAGTATGTGGAAGTATTTGTCTTTAATAGGAATTATTGTTCTTTTAGCGATTTATTTAGCTGTTAGAAGTATCAATCGTACATATATTAGACCGATTAATGAAGTGACTTATGCTACCTCGTTAATTGCAGATGGATACTATCATGTTAGAGTACCTGAAAGCAATGTTAAGGAGACAAAAGCGCTATTTGTCACAACTAACGATCTTGCAAGACGTTTACAAAAGCTTAATAATAAACAAAAAATGCAATCAAATCGATTAAAAACAACATTAGAAAATATACCAAGTTCAGTATTAATGATTGACAAACATGGTGAAATTGTGGTGGCCAATCATGCATACTATGAGTTGTTTAGACCAAACGGTAAGGTTGAAAATAAAAACTATACATCATATTTAGATCCTAAAATTCAACAATTAATTCTAGAAAGTTTTAAAACTGAAAAGCCATTATATGATCAGATAGAAATTTTATTAAATAATGTTCATCATAAATATTTCGATTTGTCATGTGTTCCAATACTAAGTAAATCTAAGAAAAAGTTACAAGGTATGGTTGTAGTAATGCATGACATTACAAATTTGAAAAAATTGGAAAACTTGCGTCGGGAGTTTGTTGCAAATGTATCTCATGAGCTTAAAACACCTATTACATCTATTAAAGGCTTCGCTGAAACACTCATCGAAGGTGCGAAAAATGATGAAGAATCACTTGATATGTTCTTAAATATTATTTTAAAAGAATCTAATCGTATTGAGTCTCTCGTTATGGATTTATTGGATTTATCACATATCGAACAACAAACAGAGATAGAAACAGCATTTATGAATTTATCAGAGCTTGCTTACACAACTATTGATAATTTACAAAACCAGGCAAGATATAAAAATATTAAAATAGTATCCGAAATAGAAAAAGATGTCATTATAGAAGCACATGAAAACAAAATTGCACAAGTCATTACTAATTTACTATCAAATGCAATTAATTATTCACTTGAGAATAATGAGGTTATTGTAAGAGTGTATAGAGAAGGACATGAAGTAAATTTAGAAATACAAGACTTTGGTATTGGAATAGATAAAAGTGATCAAAAGCATATTTTTGAAAGATTTTATCGGGTGGATAAAGCAAGAAGTAGAGATTCAGGTGGTACAGGTTTAGGTTTATCTATAACAAAACATATAGTAGAGGCACACCATGGAACGATTAATGTCGAAAGCAATATTGGTGAGGGCTCGCTATTTAAAGTTTCATTTTTAGATGAACAAGAATAATATCATTCAATTAAGAATGACTATAATATCGAGGTACAAGAACTTTTATTTTGATTAATAATTAATACTATTATTTTAAGGCCTTTCGTATACTTGAACCAAAAATTTGGTTGAGGATATGAAAGTGCCTTTTTTATTTAAATAATAAGTAATGTAGAGTGTGAAAAGTTATTGTATAAACCATACATTCGTTATGGCACAGGTTATATGCTAAAATAAAATAAAATCACTCTGGAGGTATACGCTTTGAATAAATTAGTTTTAATTGATGGTAATAGTTTAAGTTTTAGAGCATTTTATGCATTACCACTACTTTCTAACAAAGCAGGAATACATACGAATGCAGTATACGGTTTTGCTATGTTATTAGAAAAGATTATAAGAAAAGAACAACCAACACACTTTTTAGTTGCGTTTGACGCCGGCAAAACAACATTTAGACATTCAAAATTTAGTGAATACAAAGGCGGAAGACAGAGTACCCCACCTGAGTTAAGCGAACAGTTCCCATACATTCGACAATTATTAGATACTTACCATATAAAGCACTATGAGTTAGAAAATTATGAGGCTGATGATATTATAGGCACATTAAGTAAAGAAGCTAACGAGCAAGGGTTTGAAACGATTATTGTTACTGGTGATCGAGATTTGACACAGTTAGCAACTGATAATGTTACAATTTATTACACTAAGAAAGGTGTAACAGATGTTGATCATTATACTCCAGAATTCATTAATGAAAAATATGATGGACTTAATCCAAGTCAAATTATAGATATGAAAGGACTTATGGGTGACACATCTGATAACATCCCTGGCGTTGCTGGTGTAGGTGAAAAGACGGCTATCAAATTATTGAAACAATTCAATACTGTTGAAGGTGTTTATGACAATATAGAATCTGTTTCAGGAAAAAAATTAAAGGAAAAACTTGAAAACAGTCGTGAAGATGCATTTATGAGTAAAGAATTAGCAACAATTAATAAAGATAGCCCAATTGAAGTTGCATTACAAGATACTAAGTTAGAAAATCAAGATGATAATAAAGATAAAATTGAATTATTCAAAAAGTTAGAATTCAAACAATTATTATCTGATATAGATAGTAATATTACTGAAGAGAATCACGAGGATAAAGTCATTGAAGTGAGTAATGATTTTAACAACATAAATTTTAAAGAATTAAAAGAAGCTGTGATTCACATCGAAGTAGATGGTACCAATTACTTACAGGATACAATTTTAAAATTTGGATTTTATGATGGAGTGGACCATGTTGTAATAGCTTCCGATCAACTAAAGGAATATCCTGAATTGATTAAATGGCTAGAGAATGATACTACAGAAAAAATTGTTTATGATGCTAAAAAAACATACGTTGTTGCGCATAGATTAGATATAGATATAAAAAATATTGTATTTGATGTTATGTTAGCAAGTTATATTATTGATCCATCGAGAACGATAGATGATGTAAACTCTGTAGTAAGTAATTATAATCAAAATTTTGTTCAAGATGATATTTCAGTTTATGGCAAAGGGAAAAAGCGACATGTTCCAGAAGACGCAATTTTAAATAAGCATATTGCTACAATCACAGAGGCAATTTATGCCTGCAAACCTGAAATGGTTGCTGAATTAGAATCGCACCAACAAATTGATCTATTGTTAAATTTAGAACTTCCACTTGCACGTATTTTAAGTGAAATGGAAGAAACAGGAATTTATACGGATATTAATGATTTAAAACAAATGCAGTCTGAAATTCAAGAAAAATTAGATTTACTAATAAGTAATATTCACGAAGCGGCTGGGGAAGAATTTAACATTAACTCTCCTAAACAATTAGGTGTAGTATTATTTGAAACACTAGAACTACCGGTCATTAAAAAAACAAAAACTGGATATTCTACTGCAGTTGATGTGTTGGAGCAGTTACAAGGTCAGCACCCAATCATTGACTATATACTTGAATATCGTCAATTATCAAAATTACAATCCACTTATGTAGAGGGATTACAAAAAGTCATAAGTAAAGATAACAGAATTCATACTCGCTTCAATCAAACATTAGCACAAACTGGTCGTTTATCAAGTGTAGATCCTAATTTACAAAATATACCTGTCCGTCTTGAAGAAGGACGTAAGATTAGAAAAGCTTTTAAGCCTACTTCAAATGATAGTGTGATATTATCAGCTGATTACTCTCAAATTGAATTACGTGTACTTGCTCATATTACCCAAGATGAAAGTATGAAAGAAGCATTTATCAATGAAAGAGATGTTCATACTGCTACTGCGATGAAAGTATTTAATGTAGAAGCGAATGAAGTTAACGCTTTAATGAGAAGACAAGCTAAAGCTGTTAACTTTGGAATAGTATATGGTATTAGTGATTATGGTTTGAGCCAGAGCTTAAACATTACTCGAAATAAAGCAAAAGCATTTATAGATGATTATTTGGCAAGTTTCCCAGGTGTAAAACAATACATGTCTGATATTGTTAAAGATGCGAAAGCAGATGGATTTGTTGAAACATTATTGCACCGTCGTAGATATATACCAGATATTAATAGTAGAAACTTTAATTTGAGAGGTTTTGCTGAACGTACGGCAATGAATACTCCAATACAGGGTAGTGCAGCAGATATTATTAAATTAGCAATGGTAGAATTTGATAGACAAATTAAACGAACGTCATATCATGCTCAATTATTACTACAAGTACATGATGAATTAATTTTCGAAGTACCTGCAAATGAAGTTGAAGATTTTAGTTTATTTGTTGAGGAAATTATGGAACACGCATTACAATTAGATGTGCCGTTAAAAGTAGATTCTAACTATGGATCTACATGGTATGATGCAAAATAGAAAGAGGAATTAGAAATGCCAGAATTACCAGAGGTTGAACACGTTAAAAGGGGTATAGAGCCTTATATATTGAATGCAACTATTAAAAGTGTGACATTTTCAAACAAAGTTATTGAGGGTAAACAACAAGGAAAAGAGACAATTATTAAAGGAATTAATTTGGATGGTTTCAGATTGAATAGTGAAAGTTTTAAAATAAAATCCGTTGATAGAAGAAGTAAATATATTGTCTTCACTATTGAAAAAAATAACAACCAGCGTATTATATTAAGTCATTTAGGTATGGCAGGCGGATTTTTTATTGTCGATAAATTATCAGATATTAGTACACCTAACTATCGAAAACATTGGCATATTGTGTTTCATTTAGATAATGGTCAACAACTTGTTTATTCTGATATTAGACGATTTGGTGAACTAAGAAATCTAGCTACCTATAATGATTATCCAGCTTTTCTTGAAATTGCGCCTGAACCTTTTGATGACAATGCATTAAACTATTTTTTAGACCGGATTAAACTTAAGAAATACCAAAACAAACCTATTAAACAAATGTTGCTTGATCATAAAATGATAGCAGGTTGTGGAAATATTTATGCATGTGAAGCGTTATTTAGAGCAGGCGTTTTACCTGAGAGAAAAGTAAAAGATGTATCTAATCAAGAACGACAAATGTTATTTTATTATGTTCAAGAAGTATTAAATGAGGGTATAAATAATGGCGGTACTAGCATTTCTGATTATCGTCATGCTGATGGCAAAACAGGAGAAATGCAATTACACTTAAATGTATATAAACAAAAGACATGTAAAATATGTGGTCATGATATTGAGCAAAAAGTCATTGCATCGCGAAATAGTCATTTTTGTCCATATTGTCAGAAATAAAGGTGAGTGAATATTTATGCCAAAAGTTATTGGATTAACAGGTGGTATTGCCACTGGAAAGTCAACGGTTTCTGAGTTATTAACAGCACTTGGTTTTAAAGTTGTTGATGCTGATATAGCTGCAAGAAAAGCTGTTGCAAAAGGAACCAAAGGTTTAGAACAAGTTAGAGCAGCTTTTGGTGATAGTGCTATCACTGAGGAAGGTGAAATGGATCGCAAATATATAGGTGAAATTGTTTTTAATCACCCAGAGAAACGTTTAGAGTTAAATGATATTGTGCATCCTATAGTTAGAGAAATAATGGAAGAAGAAAAGCAATCATATCTTAATCAAGGTTATGATGTCATTATGGATATCCCGCTTCTTTTTGAAAATGAATTACAAAATACAGTTGAAGAAGTATGGTTAGTATACACGTCTGAAAGTATTCAAATTGAGAGATTGATGGAGCGAAATCAATTGTCGCTAGAGGATGCGAAAGCGCGCGTTTATAGTCAAATATCAATAGATAAAAAGAGTAGAATGGCAGACCATGTTATTGATAACCTAGGGGATAAGTTGGAACTGAAACAAAACTTAGAACAGCTATTGACTGATAAAGGTTTTATTAACAAAGATATATAAAATTTGCTTAAGCAATTATTTATGCTTCGGCTCTAGTAGATGAATGATGTAAATGTCAAATTTTTACATAGATAAGTCTATTAGAGCTTTTTTGTTAACCAAATATTGTCGATTAAAAAATTTTTTAAAATTAATAGAAAACGCTTTCAAAATCAAATTATTATGTTACACTATTTTTATAAAGTATAACATATAAACAAACGATCAAGGGGTGCTTTAAATGTCAACAAATATTGCAATTAATGGTATGGGTAGAATAGGTAGAATGGTGTTAAGAATCGCATTACATAATGAAGATTTAAACGTTGTAGCGATTAACGCAAGCTATCCACCTGAAACAATTGCACATCTAATAAATTATGATACTACTCATGGTAGATTTGATAAAAAAGTAGAACCAATTGAGAACGGTATCCGTGTCGATGGACAAGATATTAAACTTGTTTCTGACCGTAATCCTGAAAATTTACCTTGGAAAGACTTAGACATTGATATTGTAATTGAAGCTACAGGTAAATTTAACCATGGAGATAAAGCAATAGGCCATATTAATGCAGGTGCTAAAAAAGTATTATTAACTGGTCCTTCTAAGGGTGGCCATGTACAAATGGTGGTTAAAGGGGTAAATGATAACCAATTAGATGTAGATACATATGACATTTTTAGTAATGCATCTTGTACAACTAACTGCATTGGTCCGGTAGCAAAAGTGCTTAATGATAAATTTGGCATCGTTAACGGTCTTATGACAACAGTACATGCGATTACTAACGATCAAAATAATATTGATAATCCGCATAAAGATTTACGTCGTGCACGTTCATGTAATGAAAGTATTATTCCAACTTCAACTGGCGCAGCTAAAGCTTTAAAAGAAGTACTTCCAGAATTAGAAGGTAAATTGCATGGCTTAGCTTTACGTGTGCCAACTAAAAACGTGTCACTTGTAGACTTAGTTGTAGATTTAAAAGAAGATGTTACAGCTGAACAAGTCAATGATGCATTCAGAAATGCTAGCCTAGATGGTATTCTTGATGTAGAAGACGCGCCACTAGTATCAATGGACTTCAATACAAATCCTAATTCAGCAGTTATTGACGCTCAAAACACAATTGTGATGGATGATAATAAAGTAAAAGTGATTGCATGGTATGATAATGAGTGGGGCTACTCAAATAGAGTAGTTGAAGTTGCTCAACAAATTGCTAAATTAATTGCCTCTGAAAATGTTGCAACGGCTAACTAAGAAGATATCACTATAAATTAAAACGAGACTGTTAAATCTTTTGACTAAGATTTGATAGTCTCGTATTTTATTTTTATGTGATTTTGTATTTAAACTTTCACACATTCTTGTCATTTAAGAAATATATTATGCATATAACTAGATTCTTATTAAGATACTTTTGTTTTAGTCTAATTTAAATGAGAATTAGACTTCTTTTGTCAAGAATGCTTTTATAGTATAATAAATCATAATCTATTCAAGAGGGTGAAGATATGAAATGCCCAAAATGTAGTTCAACACATTCGCGTGTAGTTGATTCTAGACATGCCGATGATGCAAATGCAATTAGAAGAAGAAGAGAATGCGAAAATTGTGGTACTCGATTTACGACGTTCGAACATATAGAAGTAAGTCCATTAATTGTAGTAAAAAAAGATGGAACTCGAGAACAATTTTTAAGAGAGAAAATTTTAAATGGTCTTGTTAGATCTTGTGAAAAGAGACCAGTACGTTATCAACAATTAGAAGATATTACTAATAAAGTTGAATGGCAGCTACGTGATAGCGGACAAACTGAAATATCTTCACGAGATATTGGTGAACATGTTATGAACCTGTTGATGCATGTCGATCAAGTTTCTTATGTGAGATTTGCTTCAGTTTATAAAGAGTTTAAAGATGTTGATCAATTGTTAGCATCAATGCAAGGTATCTTGAACGATAATAAACGGAGTGATATATAAATGAGTTTACAATCGTATGAGTATGGTTTGAGTCCACATGACGGTTTTAAAGTGTATCGTCAGTTCCAAATAAATCATAATCATTTGGAAATACTTAATAGATTGTATATGCCATTAATTGGCGCGCAAGCGATAGGTACATATCACTTTATGAACCAATTCGTGAATAGTGATGACACATTAACGCATTACACAATAATGAATGAATTGAAAATGAATTTATCAGAATTTAGACAGTATATGGATTTATTGGAAGCAATCGGTTTATTTAAAACATATGTAAAGCATGATGAACAACAATCATTTTTTATTTACGAATTGATACAGCCACCAACTGCCTATCAATTTTTTAATGATCCTATGTTATCAATTTATCTATATAACCAAGTCGATAAACAACGTTTTAAAAGCTTAAAAAATTATTTTAAAAAGCATGATTTTGATTTAAGTGGGTTTCAACAAGTAACTCGCAAGTTTACTGATGTTTTTAAAATTCCACACTCAAGCGTTACTATTGATGCTTCATCAATAAAAAAAGAAAAACCATATCATGGTATAGATTTATCCAATGTATCATTTGATTTTGAGATTTTAAAAGAAATGCTACGTCATCATTTTATTAGCGATGAAATTATAACTAAAGAAGCTAGAGATTTAATTGTTCAATTGGCTACATTGTATGGTTTAACAGAAGATGCTATGAAACGAATTATATTAAATTCTATTACAAGTAATCAACAATTATCATACGAAGAAATGAGAAAGCATGCGCGTTCGTATTATTTAATTGAACATAATCAACAATTACCTGAACTAGAGACTAAGGCTAGTAATCAAAATGAAGTGAATAGTAACAATCAATCTGTGTCTTCAAGTCAACCCACTTCAAATGATGATTGGTTTCAATTGTTAGAGGAAACAAGTCCAATAGATATGTTGGCGTCATGGTCAGAATCAGAACCAACATTTCAACAAAAGAAAATGATTGAAGAGTTAGTTGAAAGAGAAAAATTAAACTTTGGTGTAATTAATATTCTTTTACAATTTGTAATGCTAAAAAATGAGATGAAACTACCTAAAACATATATTTTAGAAATCGCATCTAATTGGAAAAAATTAGGTATTAAGACTGCAAAAGAAGCATATAACTATGCGTTAAAAGCAAATGAATCAAAATCAGAAAATAAAGGTAATGACCAACGTCAATCAAGAAAACGTTATTCAAAATCACGTGAGATTGTATCTAGAGAAAAAACACCTAAATGGTTAAAAAATAGAGGTCAAGAAAATACTGATAAAGAAACGACTAAAGAAGAACAAGAACAGTTTGAAAAGGAAAGAGCTGCGTTTCGTGAACAATTAAAACGCGATTGGGAGGAGGATTAAATGAAATCATTCAATAGTATTATCAAATCAAATGGCGATTTAGAAAAAAGAATTGCTAAAATAAAAAAACAAGTCGTCAACGATCCTGATGTTAAATCATTCTTAAATGAACATCAATCTGAATTAACCAATGAAATCATTGATAATGACTTAAATGTGTTACAAGAGTATAAAGATCAACAAAAAAATTATGATGGGCATGATTATGAAAATTGTCCAAACTTTGTTAAAGGTCATGTACCTGAATTATATATCGACAATAATAGAATTAAAATACGTTATAATATGTGCCCTTGCAAAATTAAACACGATGAAGAAAGATTTAATTCTCACTTAATCACATCACACCATATGCAACGTGATACATTAAACGCTAAGATGAAAGATATTTATGACACTGATTTGAACCGATTAGTTATTGCTAAAAATGTAAATGATATCTGTAAAAAATTAGTTAATGGAGAAAATGTAAAAGGAATGTATATTCACGGTCCATTTGGAACTGGGAAATCATTTATTCTAGGTGCAATTGCCAATCAACTTAAAGCTAAAAGTGTTGCTTCTACGATTGTTTATTTACCTGAATATATTCGCACGCTAAAAAGTGGTTTCAGAGATGGTAGTTATGAAACAAAGTTACAACGAATACGAGAGGCAAATATATTAATGATAGATGATATAGGTGCGGAAGAAGTAACACCTTGGGTTAGAGATGAAGTAATTGGACCATTACTACACTATCGCATGGTTCAAGAACTACCAACGTTTTTCTCATCCAATTTAAATTTTGATGAGCTAGAACATCATTTATCTATCACACGTGAAGGTGCGGAAGAAACAAAAGCTGCTAGAATTATTGAAAGAATTAAATCTTTATCAACGCCATATTATTTGGATGGTAAAAATTTAAGAAACAATTGAAATTTAAAATAACTATTGTATAATTAAGATAAATCTTAATCGTTGAAATAATTGAAGATATGATAATTTAATCCATGTTATACAGCGAGCTAATAAATGATGAGAGATTAGCTAACAAATTAAATTATTACTCCTTCATCATTAGGTGTTGGTAATCAATGCCCGGCTCAAGACCGTTATCTTAAGTAGAGATATTTAGCTATTGCTAAATAACTAGGGTGGTACCACGACGAACTCGTCCCTTTTTTAGGGGCGAGTTTTTTTATTTCAACGAAATTAGAATTTATTTATGGAGGTTTTATAATGGATCAAATAAATGTTCAATTCCCAGATGGTAATTCGAAAGCGTTTGATAAAGGCGTAACAACTGAAGAAATTGCACAATCAATTAGCCCTGGATTAAGAAAAAAAGCGGTTGCTGGTAAATATAATAATCAAATGGTTGATTTAACTAGACCATTAGAAGAAGATGGTTCAATTGAAATTGTGACTCCAGGTAGTGATGAAGCGCTTGAAGTTTTACGTCATTCTACTGCCCATTTAATGGCCCAAGCTTTAAAACGTTTATATGGGGATGTTAAGTTTGGAGTTGGCCCTGTTATAGACGGTGGGTTCTATTATGATTTTGATATGGATGAAAAGGTTTCGTCAGATGACTTTGAAAAAATTGAAAAAACGATGAAACAAATTGTTGATGAAAATCATAAAATTGAACGTAAAGTTGTATCAAGAGAAGAAGCTAAATCATTCTTCAAAGATGATCCTTATAAATTGGAATTAATTGACGCTATACCTGAAGATGAAAGTGTTACTTTATATTCACAAGGTGAATTTACTGATTTATGCCGTGGTGTACACGTTCCTTCAACTTCAAAAATCAAAGAATTTAAATTACTTTCAACTGCCGGTGCATATTGGCGCGGGGATAGCAATAACAAAATGTTACAGCGTATTTATGGTACAGCATTCTTTGATAAAAAAGATTTGAAAGCACATTTAGAGATGCTTGAAGAACGTCGTGAGCGTGATCATCGTCGAATTGGTAAAGATTTAGAGCTTTTCACTAACAATCAATTAGTAGGTGCAGGTCTTCCATTATGGTTGCCTAATGGTGCTACAATCCGTAGAGAAATTGAACGTTATATAGTTGATAAAGAGGTAAGTATGGGTTATGACCACGTATATACTCCAGTGTTAGCAAATGTAGAGTTATACAAAACTTCTGGACACTGGGATCATTATAGAGATGATATGTTCCCACCAATGAAATTAGACGAAACAGAAGAAATGGTATTACGACCTATGAATTGTCCACATCATATGATGGTCTATAATAATCGTCCTCATTCTTATCGTGAACTACCTATCCGTATTGCAGAATTAGGAACTATGCACAGATATGAAGCCAGTGGTGCTGTATCAGGATTACAACGTGTACGTGGAATGACATTAAACGATTCACACATATTCGTTAGACCTGATCAAATTAAAGATGAATTTAAACGTGTTGTTAACATGATTCAAGAAGTATATAGTGACTTTGGCTTTGAAGATTACACATTCAGATTAAGTTACAGAGATCCAGAAGATAAAGAGAAGTATATGGATGATGATGAAATGTGGAACAAAGCTGAGACTATGTTAAAAGAAGCAGTCGATGAAATGGGATTACCATATGTTGAAGCAATTGGTGAAGCAGCATTCTATGGTCCAAAACTGGATGTTCAAGTTAAGACTGCTATGGGTAAAGAAGAAACTTTATCAACTGCTCAAATTGATTTCTTATTGCCAGAACGTTTTGAACTAACATACATCGGTAGCGATGGTGAAAATCATCGTCCAGTAGTTATTCATCGTGGCGTAGTTTCAACTATGGAACGATTTGTAGCGTTCTTAACTGAAGAAACTAAGGGTGCATTCCCAACTTGGTTAGCACCTAAACAAGTTGAAATAATACCTGTTAATGTTGACTTACATTATGACTATGCTAGAAATTTACAAGATGAATTAAAATCACAAGGTGTACGTGTAGAAATTGATGACCGTAATGAAAAAATGGGATACAAAATTCGTGAAGCACAAATGCAAAAAATACCTTATCAAATAGTTGTTGGTGATAAAGAAGTTGAAAACAATCAAGTCAATGTACGTAAATACGGTTCTCAAGATCAAGAAACAGTTGAAAAAGATGAATTTATTTGGAGTTTAGTAGATGAAATTCGTTTGAAAAAACATAGATAGTCTTGATAAAAATGATAGCTTAATGTATATTACTATATAGTTAATTAAAAAAGAGTTAGAGGTTGCGTCTTTAATTATTAACACTTCAGAAGTTATTAAGGAACGTATGTTGAAAGTGTGGAAGGTAAAGATGCCGAAATGAATGATAACCTTAATTATCATTTGTTGGGACAGTTATCGAATAGAAACTGTACTGTCACAATTTGTGATGTGCTACCGACATAGATTAAGCAGATGGTTGCATATCAAAAGGTATGCAACCATTTTTTTATGCTTTAAAGAATTATAAACTATTTGGAAGTATAATTTGAATGCGTTCATAATCATCGCATAACACAACAAAACTATTTTAGTTAGCCTCTACTGTAAGAAAGGGAGCTTCTATGAAAAAAGTCGAAAATCAAGATGATGGAATCAAAAGAGGACTGAAGGACCGCCATATTTCTATGATAGCAATGGGTGGTTGTATCGGTACCGGATTATTTATGACCTCTGGGGGAGCAATACACGATGCAGGGGCACTAGGTGCTTTAATTGCATATGCGATTATTGGAGCTATGGTATTCTTCCTCATGACATCTTTAGGTGAAATGGCAACGTATTTACCAGTGTCTGGTTCATTTAGTACTTACGCAACACGTTTTGTAGATCCATCATTAGGATTTGCGTTAGGTTGGAACTATTGGTTTAACTGGGTTATTACAGTTGCAGCAGATGTAACCATTGCTGCACAAGTCATTCAATATTGGACACCTATGGCTGGTATTCCAGCATGGGTTTGGAGTTGTATATTCTTAGTTATTATATTCGCACTAAACTCTTTATCTGTTAGAGTTTATGGTGAAAGTGAATATTGGTTCGCTTTAATCAAAGTTGTAACAGTCATTATCTTTATCATTATTGGTCTTTTAACGATACTAGGTATTATGGGTGGAGAATTTGTAGGTTTCGAGACATTTACGAAAGGTGACGGACCAATACTAGGTGGTAACTTAGGTGGGAGTTTATTATCAATACTAGGCGTCTTCCTAGTTGCTGGATTCTCATTCCAAGGTACAGAATTAATTGGTATTACAGCTGGAGAATCTGAAAATCCAGAACGCGCTGTACCTAAAGCTATTAAACAAGTATTCTGGAGAATATTATTATTCTACATATTAGCAATATTTGTTATAGGTATGTTAATCCCTTACGATAGTAATGCATTGATGGGTGGCGATGATAATATTGCGACTTCTCCATTTACACTCGTGTTTAAAAATGCAGGGTTAGCTTTTGCGGCATCATTTATGAATGCAGTTATTTTAACATCAGTATTATCAGCAGGTAATTCAGGTATGTATGCCTCAACACGAATGCTTTATTCGATGAGTAAAGATAAATTAGCTTTTCGTTCGTTTGGTAAAACGAATAAATATGGTGTTCCTTATCTATCACTAGTTGGAACAGCGATTTTAGTAGTTATTATTTTCTTAGTGCAAAAACTAAGTGGTGATGCATATGAGTATATAGTTGCTGCTAGTGGTATGACTGGCTTTATCGCATGGGTAGGTATTGCAATTAGTCATTACAGATTTAGAAGAGCTTTCGAAAAACAACATCATAGTAAAAGGGAATTGAAGTATAAAGCTAAATGGTTCCCATTCGGTCCTATATTCGCAGGCTTGCTCTGTGTTATTGTCATAATTGGGCAAGATGTTGATTTTATTAAAACAGGTCATTTCGATTTAAATCGCTTCATTATCACATATATGGGAATCCCAGTTTTCTTAGTATTCTTTATTTATCATAAATTGAGATATAAAACGAAGATAATTCCATTAGATAATGTAGATTTAAGACAAGATGTTTCAATGGATGAAGTAAAACATCACTAATATTAAAATAATTGTTGACTTATATGATATACACTGATATGATTATTAACGTTGAATACGAAACGTACCAAGTAGAAACACCCGTTTCTCACCTGTAGCGACGCTTAAAGCAGTTGGCAGGTCAATCATGTCACACATAAATGTGTATGAGAGAAGAGCGGGCATAATTTGTCCGCTCTTTTTGCTTGGAAAATTTCGTAAAATTTTGGGAGGTGTCAACCATAGCAAAAGATCAAACGCAAGTTAACGAAAAGATTCGCGCTAAAGAATTACGTTTAATTGGCCAAAATGGTGACCAAATTGGTGTTAAATCAAAACGAGAAGCATTAGAAATGGCTGAACGTGTTGAATTAGATTTAGTAGTTGTAGCACCAAATGCTAAACCACCTGTTGCAAGAATTATGGATTATGGTAAGTACAAATTCGAACAGCAGAAAAAAGAAAAAGAAATGAAAAAGAAACAAAAAGTTATCAATGTTAAAGAAATACGCCTAAGTCCAACTATTGAGGAACATGATTTCCAAACTAAGTTGAAAAATGGTCGTAAATTCTTATCTAAAGGCGATAAATGTAAAGTTTCTATTCGTTTCAGAGGTCGTGCAATCACTCATAAGGAAATTGGTCAGCGCGTATTAGAAAAATTCGCTGACGAATGTAAAGATATTGCCACTGTTGAACAGAAACCTAAAATGGAAGGGCGTCAAATGTTTATCATGTTAGCGCCTATTAACGAAAAATAATTCACTATTATTAGGAGGAAATGAATCATGCCAAAAATGAAAACTCACCGCGGAGCAGCTAAACGTGTTAAAAGAACTGGTTCAGGCCAATTAAAACGTTCAAGAGCTTTCACATCACACTTATTTGCAAATAAAAATACTAAACAAAAACGTAAATTACGTAAAGCTAAATTAGTTTCTAAAAGCGATATGAAACGAGTAAAACAATTATTAGCTTATAAAAAATAATTGTAATTGATAAATGAACGATAATTAATTGTTATATCTAAGGAGGAATTTAATATGCCACGAGTTAAAGGTGGAACAGTAACAAGAGCACGTCGTAAAAAAACGATTAAATTAGCTAAAGGTTACTTCGGTGCTAAACACACACTATATAAAGTAGCAAAACAACAAGTAATGAAATCAGGTCAATACGCTTTCCGTGACCGTCGTCAACGTAAACGTGATTTCCGTAAATTATGGATTACACGTATTAACGCAGCTGCACGTCAACATGACATGAGCTATTCAAGATTAATGAATGGCTTGAAAAAAGCTGACATCAATATTAACCGTAAAATGCTTTCTGAAGTTGCTATTTCAGATGAAAAAGCTTTCGCAGAGTTAGTATCAAAAGCTAAAGAAGCTTTAAAATAATTAACTTTTCCGAGCCTGTGACATAATCTAATGTCTCAGGCTATAATTATATATTGGCAACAGTTGCTTGAATTAAATTTTCATTTGTAACAAGTTTTTAATTCTAAACAACTTTGTCGGGGTGGGATGATGAAATGAATTTTTAAAAATATTATTTCTGTTCCACTCCTTTTTTATTTTAACCATCAGGTGAATAGGACATTATTAATTTATGCACTTTTATTTGTTGTTTAATGATTTAGTTTGATAAAATGCTAATTAAGAAACTAGTGTAAGGAGAACATTATGTCTAAATATGATGAACAAATAATAGTAGTATCAAGAGATATCCTTTTTGAACAAGAGTCAATTGCTTTTAACGGCTTTTTAACTAAAAATGATCCACAAGGTAAAGCGATATTTAATACTTTTTCTAATTATGAAGTTAAAAGACGTGGAGATATGGAAGAAGATCCTTCGTATAAACAATTAATATCATATTGTCTTTTAGAAAATGAGAAAAATGAAATATTAGTATACAAAAGATTAAGTGGTGGTGGAGAGTCACGTTTACATGGTCAATCTTCTATCGGTGTAGGTGGACACATGAATGATGTGATTGGCGCAAGTTCTGTAAATGAAGTTTTAAGGGTAAATGCTCAAAGAGAGCTAGAAGAAGAAGTCGGTTTATTAGAAGCTAATTCTCAGAATTTGGAATATATAGGTTTTATAAATGATGATACAAACGATGTGGGTAAAGTACATATAGGTGTAGTCTTTAAAATTAAAGTTAACTCAAATGATATTGAAGTACGTGAAACAGATACATTAAAAATTCAATGGTTAGAAAAAGAGCGTATTGGTAATTATGATGAATTTGAAACATGGAGTGCATTAATTTTAAAAGATTTATAGGAGGGATACAACATGTCAGACATCATCCCTTTTCCAAAACTACAGCAAAAATTGTATAAAGATATTAAATCATCTCATAACAGTCAACATTACGAAACGGTATATCAATTAATTGAAGATTATGAAGCACAATTTGAACTAGATGAGACATTAGCCTTAATTAAATGTGATATGTTATATCATTTGAATTCGTTTTTGGAGTTAAGAGAAGAAGCTATTGTACTTTTAAAAAGAGGTATTCAAGCGTATGATGAGTTAATGTTATATTATATCAAGGCGTTAAATGGCTTAGGTCAGTATTATGAGTCTGTAAATGTTATCAATCAAATTATAGACGAAGTTCAAAGTCACAAAACAAGAATGGCGTTATTTCCATTAAAAGAATATGCTCAATCTCAACTCAATGAAGATAAACATATCACAAGCCAATCATTGGCTAAATTTAATACACTCAATTTGAATGAACAAATACAATTAGTTCTTAAATTAATTGATAATGGGCATTATGAATTTAAAGAAACTATAGCCTTTTTATTATCTAATGAGGTTGAGGCAGATAATTTAAAAAGTTTAATGCTAGAATTTTTAAGATTTGCTGGCTACAATATACCAATTAATATTAACAAGATGAATTATACAGTTAACGTTATTCCTAATGAGCTTAATGGTTTGGAACATACTGAACTTAAAACTCAAGTAATTCCTCGAGTAATTGATAAACTAGAAAATGGAGCACTCAATATCATTGATGAAGCAATACATACCATGAATAATCATGCTATATTACTATATCCACTCAATATATTCGATTTATACACCTGTGATGATTGGATTACTGGTTATGATGTTTACTTTAAATCAATGATTGGTATACAAACTAATAAAGGAAATGTAAAAATATTAAATTTTATTAATAGTCTTGATGGTCAACTTTGAGCAAATTATTTTATATTGTTAAATTAATTCGTTAAAGTTAGATTATTGAATTTTAAAAGTGTTTTAAGCCCTATAAAAGACTGTTTGTGTCCGTATAGGACGTGTGCTATAATAGGGAAGTTGAAAAAATAAAAATGTAATCATGGAGGTATTTATACATGACAGCAACTTGGGAAAAAAAGGAAGGTAACGAAGGATTATTAAAAGTTACAGTTCCAGCAGAAAAAGTAGACAAAGCATTAGATCAAGCATTTAAAAAAGTAGTTAAACAAATTAACGTGCCTGGTTTCCGTAAAGGTAAAGTGCCTCGTCCTATCTTTGAACAACGTTTCGGTGTAGAAGCATTATATCAAGATGCAGTAGATATTCTATTACCTGAAGCATATGGTGAAGCTATTGATGAAACTGGAATCAATCCAGTAGCTCAACCAGAAATTAATGTTACACAAATTGAAAAAGGTAAAGATTTTGAATTTGAAGCTACTGTAACTGTTGAACCTGAAGTTCAATTAGGTGATTACAAAGGTTTAGAAATAGAAAAACAAGATTCAGAATTAACTGATGAAGATTTACAAGAAGCAATTGACCACAGCCTTGGACACTTAGCTGATATGGTAGTTAAAGAAGATGGTGCTGTTGAAAATGGAGATACAGTAAACATTGACTTTGATGGCTATGTTGATGGTGAGCAATTTGAAGGTGGACAAGCAGATGGTTATGATCTTGAAATTGGCTCAGGCTCATTTATTCCTGGATTTGAAGATCAATTAGTAGGCGTTAAAACAGGTGAAGAAAAAGATGTAGTTGTAACTTTCCCTGAAGAATATCATGCTGAAGAATTAGCTGGCAAAGAAGCTACTTTCAAAACTAAAGTAAATGAAATTAAATATAAAGAAGTACCTGAATTAGATGATGAAATTGCAAATGAATTAGACTCAGATGCTAACAGTGTTGATGAGTACAAAGAAAACTTACGCAAACGTTTATCAGAACAAAAAGCTGAGGAAGCTGAAAATGTTGAAAAAGAAGAAGCAATTAATAAAGCAACTGATAATGCTACAATCGATATTCCTCAAGCAATGATTGACACTGAATTAGATCGTATGGTTCAAGAATTTGGTCAAAGAATCCAACAACAAGGATTAGATTTACAAACTTACTTCCAAATTTCAGGTCAAGATGAATCTCAATTAAGAGAACAAATGAAAGATGATGCAGAACAACGCATTAAAACAAACTTAACACTTTCAGCTATTGCCGATAAAGAAAATATTGAAGCAAATGATGAAGATATCGAAAAAGAATTAGAAAAAATGAGTAAACAATTTAATATCTCAGTTGAAGATATTAAAAATACTTTAGGTAATACTGACATTATTAAAAATGATGTACGTATCCAAAAAGTAATTGACTTACTTAGAGACAATGCTAAATACGTTGAATCTACTAAAGAAGATAAATAATAATTCATTGTTAAATTAATAATTAAAATTTAAAGTAGCAGGTGCATCAATATATGTAACCTGCTACTCTATATTTTAAGCATTTTAGTTGTTAACCATGAATTTGCATTGTAGAATGCTATCTAGTATAGTCGTTTAAGAATAGAGGTGTAAATGAATGTTTAAATTCAATGAAGATGAAGAAAATTTAAAATGTTCTTTCTGTGGTAAAGACCAAGACCAAGTTAAGAAATTAGTCGCAGGAAGTGGCGTATATATCTGTAATGAGTGTATCGAACTATGTTCAGAAATTGTAGAAGAAGAATTAGCTCAAACGACTTCTGAAGAGTTTACTGAACTGCCTACACCGAAAGAAATTATGGATCATTTAAATGAATATGTTATTGGTCAAGAAAAAGCTAAAAAATCTTTAGCAGTTGCCGTATATAATCACTATAAACGTATCCAACAATTAGGACCTAATGAAGATGAAGTTGAATTACAAAAAAGTAATATTGCTTTAATAGGACCAACTGGTAGCGGTAAAACATTATTAGCACAAACATTAGCTAAAACTTTAAACGTTCCATTTGCTATTGCAGATGCTACAAGTTTAACTGAAGCAGGTTACGTTGGTGACGATGTAGAAAATATTTTACTACGATTAATTCAAGCAGCTGACTTCGATATTGATAAAGCTGAAAAAGGGATTATCTATGTTGATGAAATTGATAAGATTGCTAGAAAATCTGAAAACACATCAATTACGCGTGATGTATCTGGTGAAGGTGTTCAACAAGCCTTACTTAAAATTTTAGAGGGTACGACTGCAAGTGTGCCCCCACAAGGTGGACGTAAACATCCCAACCAAGAATTAATACAAATTGATACAACAAATATCTTATTCATTCTAGGTGGTGCTTTTGATGGCATCGATGAAGTAATTAAACGTCGCTTAGGAGAAAAAGTGATTGGATTTGCAAGTAATGAAGCGGATAAATACGATGAGGAAGCATTGTTAGAACAAATTCGCCCAGAAGATTTACAATCATATGGTTTAATTCCTGAGTTTATTGGTCGTGTGCCAATAGTTGCTAACTTAGAAACATTAGATGTAGAAGCGCTTAAAAACATTTTAACGCAACCTAAGAACGCTTTAGTAAAACAATATACTAAAATGTTAGAACTTGATAATGTTGAGTTAGAATTTACCGAAGAAGCATTAGCTGCGGTAAGTGAGAAAGCTATTGAGCGTAAAACAGGAGCACGTGGATTACGTTCTATTATTGAAGAAGCATTAATCGATATTATGTATGATGTTCCTTCATCAGAAGACGTAACTAAAGTTGTTATTACTGATAAAACAATTAATGATGAAGTTGACCCAGAATTATACGATTCTGAAGGTAACTTATTGAATGATAGTAAAACATCAGCATAATATAAGTTATTTAAGTTTGAGTACGCTCTGTAAAGATTGCGCCGAACAAGTGAAATGTTTTTTAGATCCTATAAACAATTAAAGTTGGAGTGGAACATCGAATTCTATTTGAATTCTGTTCTGCTCCTTTTTTAATTAAAAAATTGCTTATTTAGATATAATGAAATATATATTATAATGAAACAGTTAAATTTAATTACAAAAGAGAGGATAATTTATGAATATTAATCCTAATAACATTGATTTGATTATAAGTGCTGTACAAGAGGCTCAATATCCTGATACAGGTTTATCTGAAGTGGCATTAAGTGGACGTTCAAACGTTGGTAAATCTTCTTTCATTAATAGTATGATTGGCAGAAAAAATATGGCTCGCACGTCGCAACAACCAGGTAAAACACAAACATTAAATTTCTTTAATATTGATGATCAATTAATATTTGTCGACGTCCCTGGATATGGCTATGCAAAAGTGAGTAAATCACAACGCGAGAAATTTGGTAAAATGATTGAAGAATATTTGACTAAGAGAGAGAGTTTAAAGCTAGTCATTCAACTAGTTGACTTACGACACAATCCAACTGAAGATGATGTTTTAATGTATAATTACTTAAAACATTTTGATATACCTACACTAGTTATTTGTACTAAAGAGGACAAGATTGCAAAGGGTAAGATTCAAAAGCATATTAAAAATATTAAAGAGAAATTAGATTTAGATCCAGATGATACGATTATTAGTTACTCATCAATTCAAAATACAAAGCAGCAACAAATATGGGATTTAATTGCTGATTATTTATAATTATTTTAATCTAAGCAGGGGTCAAACTTCTGTTTAGATTTTTTAATGGGATAAGTGTCAAAATTTTGACTTCAAATTAGAATCTTTCTAATTTGTTTGAGCAATCAACTTAAAATCATTAAATAATGTGTTATAATATCAGTATTGTTAGTATTTGGAGGGCGTTATAAATGCATTTTATTGCTATAAGTATAAATCATCGCACTGCTGATGTAGCACTTAGAGAGCAAGTAGCTTTTAGAGATGATGCCTTGCGATTAGCCCATGAAGATTTGTTCGAAACTAAATCTATTTTAGAGAACGTCATTTTATCTACATGTAATCGTACTGAAGTATATGCTATTGTTGATCAAATTCACACAGGTCGTTACTATATTCAAAGATTTTTAGCGCGTTCATTTGGATTTGATGTAGATGATATAAAAAATATGTCAGAAGTTAAAGTGGGGGACGAAGCAGTTGAACATTTACTGCGAGTCACTTCTGGCTTAGATTCAATTGTATTAGGTGAAACTCAAATTCTTGGACAAATGAGAGATGCATTCTTTTTAGCTCAAGACATTCAAACAACTGGTACAATTTTTAATCATTTATTTAAACAGGCTATTACTTTCGCTAAAAAAGCTCATAATGAGACTGACATAGCAGATAATGCTGTGAGTGTTTCATATGCAGCAGTTGAATTAGCTAAAAAGGTATTTGGTAAACTAAAAGGTAAACGAGCTATTATTATAGGTGCAGGGGAAATGAGTGAATTATCACTCTTAAATTTATTAGGTTGTGGCATTGATGATATTACTGTCGTTAATAGAACTGAAACTAATGCGTATAAATTAGCAACGAAGCACGACGTAAATTATAATAAACTTGAGTCATTACCAACTCTTTTGACTAATGCTGATATTGTTATCAGTTCAACAAGTTCGCCAGATTTTATTGTTACAAAATCTATGATTGAGTCGGTCAATCTTAATAGAAAAGCTTCTTCATTATTGTTAATAGACATTGCGGTTCCTAGAGATATCGAACCAAATGTTAATATCAGCGAAAATATTTTCAGCTATGACGTGGATGATCTTAAAGGTTTAGTTGATGCTAACTTGCGAGAACGTCAGATGGCAGCTGACTTTATAGCAAGTCAGATTCCTGATGAAGTCCAGGCTCATAATGATTGGGTAAATATGTTAGGTGTTGTACCTGTAATTAGAGCATTGCGTGAAAAAGCAATGACAATCCAGTCAGAAACAATGGATAGTATTGATAGAAAGCTACCTGATCTTAGTGATAGAGAACGTACAATCATTTCGAAACATACTAAAAGTATTATTAATCAAATGTTGAAAGATCCAATAAAACAGGCCAAAGAATTGAGTAATGATAAGAGAAGTAATGAAAAATTAGAGCTATTTCAAAACATATTTGATATTGATGCTGCAGACCCTTACGAGGATATTAAAGCTCGTAAAGCACAAAAAGAAAAAGAAGTTTCTATCCGTCACATCTTTAGTTTTGAATAAGCATATTAATATGGTGATAATATGCAAGAGACCCTGTTTATTAGATTTCATGAAATAATATTAATTATATATTTAATTAGTATTCTCTGTTATTTTATAGATTTCGTTAAAAAGAGTCATAAAATTAGAGAATTAGGAATTTATACATTAGGGATTGTTTGGATATTGCAAACAATCTCTTTGTCTGTTTATATCACTTCGCATAATCAAATTCCGGTGAGTTCATTATTTGATGTATTTTTCTTTTTATCATGGATAATTATATGTATAGCACTGGTTTTAAATGTAGTTAAAGTATTAAGTTTTTCAGTATTCTTTCTCAATGTTATTGGATTTATATTATTGATGATGAATACTTTTCAACCTGAACATTACTCAACAAATGTGCAACGTATTACAGTTATAAATGAATTGTTATTAGTGCATATAGGCTTAGCGGTATTAAGTTATGCTCTTTTTGCATTAGCTTTTGTAAATTCATTACTTTATATTATTCAATACCGCAATTTAAGGGAAAAGAATTTTGATCAAAAATACTTTAGAATTGGTAGCGTAGCCACACTTGAAACGGTTGTGTTTTATTCATCTTTAAGTGGTTTCATTATTTTAATTTTGAGTATTATTTTAGGCGCACAGTGGGGTGTCTATGCAATTGGACATAGTATTTTTGCTGACCCTAAAGTAGTACTATCTTCTATTATTACAATTTTTTACGCTATTTATCTACTAAGTCGTATTAATCGATGGTTTAAAACAATTTATTTAATTTACTTTAATATTATGTTATTTTGCTTATGCATGATTAATCTATTTTTCACAACACATTTCACTTAAAATTTCAAATGTCATTAGGAGGCAACAATTATGCGCAAATTGGTTGTAGGCTCACGTAGAAGTAAGCTTGCCTTAACTCAGAGTCAACAATTTATAGATAAGTTAAAAGCGGTGGATCCAACCCTTGAAATAGAAATTAAGGAGATTGTCACTAAAGGTGACCGCATCGTAAATAAACAATTATCTAAAGTGGGCGGTAAAGGACTATTTGTTAAAGAAATCCAACAAGAACTTTTTGACAAAGAAATTGACATGGCAATACACTCACTTAAAGATGTACCAAGTATCATTCCTGAAGGTTTAACAATAGGTTGCATACCTGATAGAGAAGTTCCATTTGATGCTTATATTTCTAATAATCATATACCTTTAAATGAATTACCGGATGGTAGTATTATTGGTACGAGTTCATTAAGACGTGGTGCTCAAATTTTATCTAAATATCCAAACTTAGAAATTAAATGGATAAGAGGAAATATTGACACTCGACTTAAAAAATTAGAAACAGAAGATTATGATGCAATTATTTTAGCTGCTGCAGGACTTAGACGTATGGGTTGGTCAGATGATATTGTAACGACATATCTGGACAAAGATATTTTATTACCAGCTATTGGACAAGGTGCATTAGGTATAGAGTGTCGTAGTGATGATGTCGAACTATTGGAATTATTAAGTAAAGTTCATAATCAAGCAGTAGCGAATTGTGTTATAGCTGAAAGAACATTCCTTTCAGCTATGGATGGTAGTTGTCAAGTACCTATTGGAGGGTATGCAACTAATAAGGAGAATGGTGAAATTGAATTTACTGGGTTAATTATGACTCCAGACGGTACAAAGAGATATGAGCACACAGAAGTTGGTAAAAATCCTGTTGATTTAGGTGAAACAGTCAGCCGTGTTTTAAAAGAGCAGGGTGCCTATGAAATAATCAAAAAACTAAATGAAGAACAAGCGCATTAAACCATATTGTTGAGGTGTAATGAAATATGAAACCAGTTGTAGCTATGACGCAATCGAGTGAATTTAATAGTGATTTAGTGGAAATAATGCATAAGCCATTTATAGAAATTCAATCACTTGAATTTGATACTCAAGTTTTGCATCATAAATATGACTGGATTATTTTTTCTTCTAAAAATGCGGTTCGCATATTTTATAAATATTTAAATCAATTAGATGTTAAATATGTAGCTGTCATTGGAAAGAAAACTGCCGAACTTTGTGAAGCGCTTAAAATTAATGTTGATTTTATACCTAATGACTACTCTCAAGAAGGATTTTTGAATCAGTTTAAAAAGAATCAACAAAGCATTCTCATACCAAGTAGTGCTGAAGCGCGTCCAAAACTCCAACATACATTAGCACAAAATAATATAGTGACTAAAATCGATTTATATAAACCTATTCCTAATGATAGGAATATTAGAGAAGTCATTCAATTGATAGAACATCATAAAGTTCATGCGGTAACATTTTCAAGTTCTTCTGCAGTAAAAGCGTATATAAGGCATGACGTTCCTTGTGGTTTTGATAAGTATGTTGCTATTGGGGCCCAAACTGCAAACACATTACGAAAGAACGGTCTCAACCCATTAATAGCTAATAAACAAACTTCGGAATCACTTATAAATAAAATTATTGAAAGTTGGTATAATAATGAAATTTGATAGACATAGACGATTACGCTCATCAGAGTCAATGCGTAATTTAGTTAGAGAAAACCATGTTAGAAAAGAAGATTTAATTTATCCAATATTCGTAGTTGAAAAAGATAATGTAAAAAGTGAGATTAAATCACTTCCAGGCGTTTACCAAATTAGCTTGAATTTATTAGATGATGAAATAAATGAGGCATATGAACTAGGAATTAGAGCAATCATGTTCTTTGGTGTACCAAATTCTAAAGATGACGTAGGTTCTGGTGCATATGATCATAATGGTATTATCCAAGAAGCAACAAGAAAGGCTAAAGAATTGCATAAAGATTTATTAATTGTAGCAGACACATGTTTATGTGAATATACAGATCATGGACATTGTGGTGTTATTGATGATCATACTCATGATGTAGATAATGATAAATCATTACCTTTACTTGTGAAAACAGCTATCTCACAAGTTGAAGCGGGTGCAGACATTATAGCACCAAGTAATATGATGGACGGTTTTGTTACAGAAATTCGTAAAGGTCTAGATGATGCCGGTTATTACAATATTCCAATTATGAGTTATGGTATCAAATATGCATCAAGTTTCTTTGGTCCATTTAGAGATGCGGCTGATTCTGCACCTTCTTTTGGTGACAGAAAGACTTACCAAATGGACCCATCGAATCGTTTGGAAGCGTTTCGCGAACTTGAAAGTGACTTAAAAGAGGGCGCAGATATGATGATAGTAAAACCTGCGCTAAGTTATTTAGATATTGTAAGAGATGTTAAAAACAATACAAATATTCCTGTTATTGTTTATAACGTAAGTGGTGAGTATGCAATGACAAAAGCAGCAGCACAAAATGGTTGGATAGATGAAGAACGTGTTGTTATGGAACAAATGGTTTCAATGAAACGTGCAGGTGCAGATATGATTATTACTTACTTTGCGAAAGATATTTGTCATTACTTAGATAAATAATTAATTTTAGGAGGATTTTGATATGGGTTACGAGAAATCGATTGAAGCGATGAAAATAGCTGAAAATTTAATGCCAGGTGGCGTTAATAGTCCTGTAAGAGCATTTAAATCTGTTGATACACCAGCGATTTTTATGGATCAAGCAAAAGGATCAAGAATTTATGATATCGATGGTAACGAGTATATTGACTATGTATTAAGCTGGGGACCTTTAATTCTAGGACATAAAAACGAACAAGTTATAAAAAAACTACATGAGGCTGTTGATAGAGGAACAAGCTTCGGAGCATCTACATTAGAAGAAAACAAACTTGCAGAATTAGTAATCGAACGCGTACCATCAATTGAAAAAGTGCGTATGGTTTCATCAGGAACTGAGGCAACGTTAGCAGCGTTAAGATTGGCTCGTGGTTATACTGGAAGAAATAAGATTATAAAATTTGAAGGCTGTTATCACGGTCATAGTGATTCCTTATTAATTAAAGCGGGTTCTGGAGTTGCAACACTAGGATTACCAGACTCACCTGGTGTCCCAGAAGGTACTGCTAAGAATACGATTACAGTTCCGTATAATGATTTAGAAGCAATTAAAATTGCTTTTGAAAATTATGGAGATGATATCGCTGGAATTATCGTAGAACCAGTTGCTGGTAATATGGGCGTTGTACCTCCTAAAGATGGCTTCCTACAAGGGTTACGTGAGATTACAAATGACTATGGTGCGCTATTAATATTCGATGAGGTAATGACAGGTTTCCGAGTAGGGTACAATTGTGCGCAAGGTTACTTTGGTGTTACACCAGATCTTACATGTTTAGGTAAAGTTATTGGTGGTGGATTACCAGTAGGTGCGTTTGGTGGTAGAAAAGAGATTATGGACAAAGTTGCTCCAGTTGGAAATATTTATCAAGCTGGAACATTATCCGGGAATCCATTAGCAATGACGAGTGGTTACGAAACTCTAAGTCAATTAACGCCTGAATCTTATGAGTATTTCCAAGAATTAGGTGATATCTTAGAAGAAGGACTTAAAAAAGTATTTAGCAAACATAATGTCCCAATTACTATTAATCGAGCTGGATCTATGATTGGATACTTCTTAAATGAAGGACCAGTAACTAACTTTGAAGAAGCAAATAAAAGTAATTTAGAATTGTTCAGTCAAATGTATCGTGAAATGGCTAAAGAAGGCGTATTCCTACCACCTTCTCAATTTGAAGGAACATTCTTATCTACAGCACATAGTAAAGAAGACATTGAAAAAACAATCCAAGCATTTGATACTGCTTTAAGTCGTATTGTATAATGTTATGAAATAGAATGAGGTTAGGACTTTCAACTCGATGACGTCTTAACCTCATTTTTAATGAAAGAAGTGGCCGCATAATGAAAAATGTATGGATCAATAACTTTATTCTATTAGTGACTGCTGTTGTTATTAGTTTGTTATTACATGTTGCGCATGTTTTTTTACCATTTATGTTTGGTCCTATTATTGCATCGATAATTGTCATTAAAGTATTTAAATTAGAGGTCAAATGGCCATTCTGGCTTAGTCAAATTGGATTGATTCTCTTAGGGGTACAAATTGGATCAACATTTACGTCTGAAGTGTTGCATGATATTAAAAATGATTGGTTGATAATTGTTGTTATTACACTATTACTATTAGTTTTATCTCTATTGATCGCCTTCTTTTTCAAAAAAATAGCAAGAGTAAACACTGAGACAGCAATATTAAGTGTCATTCCAGGTGCTTTAAGTCAAATGCTAATTATGGCAGAGGAAAATAAAAAGGCAAATATTCTCGTAGTGAGTTTAACTCAAACGTCTCGCGTTATATTTGTCGTGATATTAGTACCCTTAATTTCTTATTTCTTTAGTAGTGATAGTGGAAATGAAACAACTTCTATTAAATCACCTCCATTAACGGAAGTACTAAACTTATCGCAAGTAATACTATTAATTTGTTGTATTGCAATCATTTATAGTCTTATGGCTAAAATCAATTTTCCTACCAAGCAATTATTGGCTCCTATTGTCGTGTTAGTAATTTGGAATTTAACTACACATCACATATTTACATTAGATAATTATATTCTTGCTTCTGCACAAGTGATTTATATGATTAGAATTGGATTGCAGATTGCCAATTTACTTTCCGATTTAAAAGGTCGAATTGCCGTTGCAATCATTTATCAAAATATCTTTCTAATCATTGGATCATTTATCATGGTATATATTGTGCACATATTTACAAATAATAATATTAATGAGTTGTTTTTGGGCGGAGCGCCAGGAGGTATGAGTCAAATTGTTTTAGTTGCTATGGCAACGGGGGCGGATGTAGCAATGATTTCTAGTTTCCACATATTTAGAATCTTTTTTATTTTATTTGTAGTAGCCCCTATCATTGGCTTTTTCTTACGTGGCGGTATTTTAAAATTTCATCAAAAAAGATAGATTGTGTCATGCAAAGTTTAAGCGTTAGTAATTTTAATATTAAAGAGGGTTGATAAAACCTTTACCTACAATTACTTTTCGACTTATTTCTTAAATTGCACTCTATGGTACAACCTATATAAATTATTATGAAGGTTTAGATGGACATCCTTTCAAATGGGCATCATATAAACCTGCCGCTTCTAAAAATGAAAAAACAGTTACTGGTCCTAAAAATTTAAAACCATATTTTTTTAAGTCTTTAGATAATTGTTTAGCACGATCATCAACAGTAATTCTTTCTGAGGCAGTTGTATAGTTCAAATCTATAGGTTGATGATTAACATATGACCAAAGGAAATTACTAAAACTACCAAAATCCTTTTCTATTTCAAAATAACCTTGTGCTTGTGATACAATCGCTTCTAACTTTTTACGATTATGAACAATGTTAGGAAATTCCATTAAATTATCTATATCTTTCGTAGATAGCTGAGCAATTTTGCTTGGCTCAAAGTTGTAAAATGCTTGTTCATAAGATTGTTTCTTTTTTAAAATGGTTAGCCAAGATAACCCAGCATGTTGAGATTCTAAAGCCATTAGCTTAAATAAGGCTTTGCTATCATATATGGGTTGTCCCCATACATTGTCATGATAATCTAAGTAAGTCGGGTCTTTTGTACTAAATGCACATTCATTCATAAATATACCTCCAAGAGATTGACTTATCACGATTTCCATTATACTATAATTAAGTAATGAAATATATTATTGGGAAGAGTAAGTTTGAATGATAGCACAGAGAGCATATGGTTGGTGTAAATATGTATAACATTCAATCTGAAGGTAGCCCACTTGAACTTTTATTGAATCATTTATTAGTAGATAAAAGCGTGATTGAGCGTTAATCAAATTAAGTGCAGGTATATTAATTTATACTTGAATTTAGGTGGTACCACGGAACATCCGTCCTATATTATTTAGGAGGATGTTTTTTTAATTATTAGGAGGTTTTAATCGATGAACATGGAGCCTAAGTATAATCCACGCGAAGTTGAGGCTGGACGTTATGAAGAATGGGTAAAGAATGATTATTTCAAACCCTCAGAAGACAAATCAAAAGAGTCATATACAATTGTAATTCCACCACCCAATGTGACAGGAAAATTACACCTTGGACATGCGTGGGATACAACTTTACAAGATATTATTACGCGTATGAAACGTATGCAAGGGTATGACACACTATATCTACCTGGTATGGACCATGCAGGTATTGCTACTCAAGCAAAAGTAGATGCTAAATTAAAAGAACAAGGCATTTCTCGTCATGATATCGGACGTGAGAAGTTCCTAGAACACGCTTGGTCATGGAAAGAAGAATATGCGTCATTTATACGCCAACAATGGGCTAAATTAGGTTTGGGTCTAGATTATAGTAGAGAGCGTTTTACTTTAGATGATGGGTTAAGTAAAGCAGTAAGAAAAGTCTTCGTTGACTTATACAATAAAGGCATTATTTATCGTGGTGAACGTATTATTAACTGGGATCCTGAAGCTAGAACGGCTTTATCAGATATTGAAGTAATTCACGAGGATGTGCAAGGTCATTTCTATCATTTTAAGTATCCTTACACTGATGGTAATGGCTATATTGAAATTGCGACAACAAGACCTGAGACAATGTTAGGAGACACTGCCATAGTTGTTAATCCTAATGATGACCGCTATAAAGATGTAATTGGTAAGAAAGTTATATTACCAATTGTTGGTCGAGAGTTACCGATATTAGCTGATGAATATGTTGATATTGATTTTGGTAGTGGCGCTATGAAAGTAACGCCAGCACACGATCCAAATGATTTTGAGATTGGTCAACGACATAGTTTAGAGAACATTATTGTCATGGATGAAAATGGTAAAATGAACGATAAAGCTGATAAATATGCTGGATTAGATCGATTTGAATGTCGTAAACAATTGGTTGAAGATTTAAAAGCGCAAGATCTAGTCATTAAGATTGAAGAGCATGTTCATTCAGTTGGTCATTCTGAACGCTCAGGTGCTGTTGTTGAACCTTACTTATCAACGCAATGGTTTGTAAAAATGAAACCGTTAGCGCAACGTTCACTGGATAATCAAAAAACAGATGATCGAATCGATTTTTATCCACCACGTTTTGAGAACACTTTCAATCGTTGGATGGAAGAAATTAGAGACTGGACAATTTCTAGACAATTATGGTGGGGTCATCAAATACCTGCTTGGTACCATAAAGAAACTGGTGAAATTTATGTTGGTGAAGAAGCGCCTAAAGATATTGATAATTGGGTGCAAGATGAAGATGTTCTAGATACTTGGTTCTCTAGTGCATTGTGGCCATTTTCAACTTTAGGTTGGCCGAATATTGATGCAGATGATTTTAAACGTTACTATCCAACTAATGCACTTGTAACTGGATATGACATTATTTTCTTCTGGGTTGCAAGAATGATATTCCAAGGTCTTGAATTCACTGACAGAAGACCATTCAACGATGTTTTACTTCATGGTTTAGTTCGAGCTGAAGACGGTCGGAAAATGAGTAAATCATTAGGTAATGGTGTAGATCCTATGGATGTAATAGAAGAATATGGAGCAGATAGCTTAAGATATTTCTTGGCAACAGGATCATCACCTGGTCATGACTTACGTTATTCTACTGAGAAAGTAGAGTCTGTTTGGAATTTCATTAATAAAATATGGAACGGTGCGCGTTTTAGCTTAATGAATATAGGTGATGAATTTAAATTTGAGGATATCGATTTAACTGGAAACCTTTCATTAGCGGATAAATGGATCTTAACTCGTTTAAATGAGACGATTGAAACCGTTACTAATTTAAGTGAAAAGTATGAGTTTGGAGAAGTTGGTCGTGCGCTATATAATTTCATTTGGGACGAGTTCTGTGATTGGTATATTGAAATGAGTAAAATACCAATGAATGGTGAAGATGAAGCACAAAAACAAACGACACGTTCTGTTTTAAGTTATACACTAGATCAAATTATGAGAATGTTACATCCGTTTATGCCTTTTGTTACTGAGAAGATATGGCAAAGTCTTCCACATGAAGGCGATACGATTGTGAAAGCATCATGGCCAAAGGTTAGGGAAGAGCTTGTATTTGAAGAAAGTAAGCAAACGATGCAACAATTAGTTGAAATTATCAAATCTGTAAGACAATCTCGTGTTGAAGTAAATACGCCACTTTCTAAAGCAATACCTATTTACATTCAAGCCAAAGATGAAAATATTAAAGCAACACTAATTGAAAATGAAGATTATATTCATAAATTCTGTAATCCTAGTGAATTAACGATTGATACACATATTGATATTCCTGAAAAAGCAATGACTGCAGTGGTAATCGCTGGTAAAGTTATATTACCTTTAGAAGGTCTAATTGATATGGATAAAGAAATTGCACGCTTAGAAAAAGAATTAGATAAATTACAAAAAGAACTTGATCGTGTTGATAAAAAATTATCTAATGAAAATTTTGTTAATAAAGCGCCTGAAAAAGTTATCAACGAAGAAAAAGAAAAACAACTACGTTATCAAGAAAAATATGATGGTGTGAAAAACAGAATTGAACAATTAAAAGCATAGGAGAATCGCCAATGAATTACCTAGAGAGTTTGTATTGGATACATGAGAGAACTAAATTTGGTGTCAAACCTGGTGTAAAACGTATGGAGTGGATGCTAGATCGTTTGAATAACCCTCAATTAAATATTAGAGGCATACATGTTGGTGGTACAAATGGTAAAGGCTCAACTGTAGCATACATTAGAGCCGCTTTAGTGGAAAATGGTTATGAGGTAGGAACTTTTACTTCTCCATTTATTGAAAATTTTAATGAAAGAATTAGTCTAAATGGACTTCCAATTACAAATGACGAGATTGTTGAATTAGTCGAAATAGTTAAACCAATTAGTGAAGCTTTAGAGCAGGAAACAGAACTAGGTGGTGCTACTGAGTTTGAAATCATTACAACAATGATGTTTGTATACTTTGGACAAATTCACCCTGTTGATTTTGTTGTAGTTGAAGCAGGGTTAGGTATAAAAAATGACTCCACTAATGTGTTTAACCCAATTCTCTCAGTACTTACAAGTATTGGATTAGATCATACTGATATTTTAGGTAACACTTATTTAGATATTGCAAAAGACAAGGGTGCTATTATTAAACCTAATATACCTGTGATTTATGCTGTTAAAAATGAAGAAGCATTAAAATATATTAGAGACCTAGCTGAAAGTAATGAGGCGAAACCAATTGAATTAGACCGTGAAATTGTGGTTGTTTCACAAGAAGATGAATTCACTTATCGTTATAAGGGCTATGAGCTAGAAACAATTATTTTAAACATGCTTGGTGAACATCAAAAAGAAAATGCAGCGCTTGCAATTACTGCATTGATTGAGCTATATGAACAAGAAATTATTACGCTAGATTTTAATAAAATGATTGATGCTATTGAGAGTGTTAGTTGGACTGGTCGTATTGAACAAGTAAAAGAGAATCCATTAATCATTATAGATGGAGCCCACAATAACGAAAGTATTGAAGCTTTAATTGATACGATCAAGAATTATTATGATAACGAAAAAATGGACGTTCTTTTCTCGGCAATAAAAGGTAAACCAGTGCATGGCATGCTTAATAAACTTGAAGAGATCTCAAATCACCTATATTTCACTGAATTCGATTTCCCTAAAGCATTGACTAAAGATGAGTTGTCAGAACAAGTAAATTTAGAGCATATTGAATTTATTGATGATTATGTTTCTTTTATAAAAAAATATGATGGCAATGGGTTATTAATTACTGGTAGTTTATATTTTATAAGTGAAGTAAAAAGTAAAACTGAATTTTAAACTTGAATTAGTATATCCCCAAGTCATTTAGGATAACATTGTACCTAAATGACTCGGGGATATTTGATTATCACTAAATTTTAGTTATTGATAATGAAATTAATATTTTTCTTAAATACTATTATTTATTTATAAAATAAATAACATAACTCATTTACTTTCAAGGTGAAATAGTTATAATTAGTTTAGGTGATGCTAGTGTTATTAATATCTTATGTTTGTAGTGTTTTGTTTAGTTTTTTATACCATCTCACCAATACGAACAGTTTGAATTTGAATTATCTTGTTAGGCGTTCCAAGTGTGATTATTGCGGTCGTAAATTATGTTGGTTCGAATTAATACCCATATTTAGCTTTTTTATTTTAAAAGGAAAATCTAATTGTTGTAATCAAAAGTTAAAACGTCATTATATTTTTGGGGAATGCTTAGCTTTCTTAATTATACCTTTAATAATTAATTTTGATACTAATGTACACTTCTCTCTATTTATTACTACTTATTTATTCCTTCTTACAATGGCATTGTATGACCTTCAAACGTTAACAATTAATATAGTCATAATAATTCTATATACTATTGTATGTGCAAAAATCACGATGATTTATTTTTCAACCTTTATATTCTTCACTTTAATATTTCATCTATATTATTTTCTTTTTCCAAGACAAATAGGATATGGTGATATATTACTTTTAAGTATCTTATCTTGTTTTTTCCCATATCACTTTTATTTGATATTTCTTCTTTATACGCTAATAATCGCTATTATAGTTTCTTCAATTTTATTAATAATGAAACAGCAAACTTATATTCCTTTTGTACCATTCATGTTTATTGGTTTTATGATGACAAATTATTTATACCAGAGCACGCTATTATACATTTAGAAAGGTTGATCTAGTTTGAGAATTAAAAGTATGGCAAAGTCTGAATTACCTAGAGAGCGTCTTATTCACAATGGAGCAAAAAGTTTATCTAATAGTGAGTTATTAGCAATTCTTATAAATACAGGAAGACAAGGATTTTCAAGTTTAGATATTGCTAATGAATTAATGATTAGCTTTAATGGTTTGAAAGAACTAAAACATTTATCAATTAATGATTTAACAACAATTAAAGGAATTGGACTATATAAAGCAGTCATCCTTAAAGCTGCTTTTGAATTAGGTGAAAGAATGTATGCTAGAGATTTTAATGAAAAAATTAAGATAACATCACCAAGTGATGTATCTAATATTATGATGTCAAAAATGAAAGATTTGACTCAAGAACATTTTGTAGTACTTTTATTAAACTCTAAAAATATTGTGATAAAAGAAGAAACAATCTATAAAGGGACATTAAATTCTTCAGTAATACATCCACGTGAAGTTTTCAAAGCAGCTATTAGAGCATCTAGTAATGCGATTATAGTTTTACATAATCATCCTTCTGGCGATGTCACACCTTCTAAAGAAGATATTGAAACAACAATTAGATTAAAGGAATGTGGTGAATTACTAGGAATTCAAGTTCTTGATCATATAATTATTGGTGATCAAAAATATGCTAGTTTAGTAGAAGAAGGTTACTTTGACTTGAGTAATTAATGGTATCATTTGTTTAAAATATTAGTAATCCTGTATAATTGTGGTTGAAAAATTTTATAGAGGTGCATTATGACATTATTTTTAATAATAGGAATTTTGATACCAGTAGTTTATGTTCTTAGACTGACAATCAAAGAACATACGATTGGACTTAAGGAAATGTTCACGACAATTGTTTTATCTATGATAGGGATTGTCTTATTTTCTGTAATAGGTGTACTGATTAGCGGTCAAAATACTAATATAGCATCATTAATTTTTGCCTCGTTAATTACAGGGGTAATATAGGGACTATTATTATCAGGTGTATATAAATTATTTAACTATCTGACACATACATTTAAAAAATAAAACTAGCCATTGCAATATCAATCCTACAAGAATTGAGACATGGCTAGTTTAATAATTTATTGAATATAGGCTGATAGTACTTGGAAATTTTCCATAATCCAAAGTATGCCTTGATATCCTAAATATAATCCTAATAATATTAAGGCTGCAGATATTATAAATCTAAGAATTGCAAACCCAACTCTAAATAACAATATCACAAGTAATGCAATTAAAATGATACTCACAATACTCATTATCAACACTCCTCATGAATATCCATAAACGATAATATAACCTTATTATAAAGCATCTAGGATTAATTTGGAATCATACTTTAGTACATACCATTATCATGCTAAAGACTGATGTTGATATAGTATTATTCTATTATAATAAAGATTACTATTGGAGGGTATTTAATGCGTTTTTTTCTTAGTATTATAAAAAATATTATTGCAGTTATAGCTATTATTTGTATTATATATTTTGCATTAAAATACGCACCATTTCTAAGGGATCAAGATTGGAATCCGATAAATCATTCTATAAACAATGAGCAGTTGAATAACTCACCAAACAATTTAAATCGTCCTCATAACATATCAACAAAAGGTAAGCGTTATGTGCTTGAGGATAATGATATTTTACAAAATATCCCGGCAAGTCAAACAAGAAATGTATTTAAATACATAGATAAGAAAGAGTTTATGGCGGTATCATGCTTAGGAAGAATGGGATATAATGACAATTACATTGCTGGACAACGTAATGACGAATTCATTATTTATAAATTTGGTAGTGATCAGATAAAAGTATATCGAACTGAAATAGAAATGGAACAAGATTTGAATGCACTTGGTCAATATATTGAATTAAAGCCTTTTGATGCATATTAATTAAGTTTTCATAATTGAACTAGTTTATTTTCTACGTTATGGTTAAGTTATAAACTATATTTTAAAGGTTGGTGTGATACATGTCTGAACAATCTAAAGAAAAACAAGCAAATGAACAAGCTAAAGCACAAAATCTTTTCGCTAAATGGAGAAAAGATGAAAAACTTTATAGTGATGATGATAAAAAGGATAAAGATAAATAACTAAATTGAGTTCATACTGAGTTTATTAAGATTAGGTACCACTAACTATTTGACGCATTGCGTAATAGTCGTGATATCTAATCTCTTTTTTAATTAAAGATGTTGATATAGAATGAACTTAGTGCTTTATTTCAAACAACGAGTAATATAAAATAATAAAGGATGATTTAAATAAGAATTTGTAGAGGTGTTATAAGTGCAAAAGTTTTTTAAAAATAACAAATTAATTGTTGTTTTTTGTGCGGTTATAATTTTTATTGCACTGATTGGTTTGTCATTAAGGTCACATACACAATCACCTCCTGAACAATATGTGGGGGATTCTGTTTCTCTTGGGCAAAGAGTCGTGAGCTATCCTGTCAATTTTGTTACTGGAGCGATAAATAATCTTTTTAGCTCAAATAAAACAACTGACAACAAGAAAGTAAAACAACTAGAGGCTAAAAATGAAAAGTTAGAAGCGGAAAATAAAGATTTAAAAAAAGAATTAGATATGACTGATATTTCTAAATATGATCCAATTTCTGGTGCTGTAATCGCTAGAAATGCTGACCAATGGATGAATACAGTAATCATTGATAAAGGAAATAAAGACGGTGTTAAATCAAATATGGCTGTTATGACAGCTGAAGGTTTAGTTGGAAGAGTAACGAAAGTTAACCAATTTTCAGCACAAGTAGACTTATTATCTACTAACACTAGAACAGGTAAATTGTCTGTTAACATTCAACACGATTCTAAAAATGTATTTGGCTTAATCGACCAGTATGATAAAAAGAATCAAGAACTAGTCATTGGCAATATCAATAATAAAGATAAGATTTCAAAAGGCGATAAGGTCATAACTAGTGGGTTGGCCGATCAATTACCAAGTGATTTATACATAGGTGAAGTGACCAAAGTTGAAAATGATGAGTATGGATTAGCAAAAGAAGTTAGAGTTAAAACAGGCGCTAATTTATCCGATATTAGCCACATATATATCGCCAAAAAAGATCCTGACAACGCTGCCGATGAAAGCAGGGACAATTGATGAGAGTATTTTTGTACTTAATCGTTGGTGTAGTACTGTTTTACATTGACAGTATCATTGGACTTCTAATCCCAATGCATCTTGGTCATTTCGAGTTTAATTTTATTCCTCACTTAATTTTGTTGTATATTTTGTTGATAACGATTTATCGTGGCTTTGGAATCGGATTAATATTCGCAATTCTGTTTGGAATCGTAACTGATATATATGTCGGCAGTGTCTATGGATTATATATGTTTGGTTACTTAGCACTTGTCGTTATATTTGATAAATTTCTTAAAGTTTTTTATCGAGATTATACAATGATTTGTATTTTGAGTATTATTAGTATTATTGTTTTCGAAATTTACGTAGCAATTATTTATGGTGTGATTGGATTTGCTAATATTGATATAATCAATTTCATCTTATTAAGAATGATTCCAACTATTATATTAAATGTCATTTTACTTATTATACTTTTCCCAGTTTTTATAAAATTTATGAAAAAAACTCATATACAAGATTGACACCGGTATTTAGTAATGGTAAGATGCAATAGTTGAGTAGTTTTATAGCTACATACAACCGCTCAAATATAGGTTTAAGAACATTTTTAATGTCACCTATATATGGCGTGACTTATTAATATAGGAGGTGCAAAGTATGTTTGCTATTATCGAAACAGGCGGTAAACAAATTAAAGTAGAAGAAGGTCAAGAAATCTTCGTTGAAAAATTAGATGTTAATGAAGGTGACTCATTCACATTTGATAAAGTATTATTTGTAGGTGGCGATTCAGTTAAAGTTGGTGCCCCAACTGTTGAAGGTGCTACTGTTACTGCTACAGTTAACAAACAAGGTCGCGGTAAAAAAATCACTGTATTTACGTATAAACGTCGTAAAGACTCTAAACGTAAAAAAGGCCATCGTCAACCATATACTAAATTAACTATTGATAAAATCAACGCTTAATTTATGATTACAGTTGACATCACTATTAATGATAGTGGAAAAGTAACAGACGTTATTATGGATGGTCATGCTAATCATGGTGAATATGGACATGACATTGTTTGTGCAGGTGCCTCAGCGGTTTTATTTGGAAGCGTTAATGCAATTCTAGGTTTAACTTCTGAGAAACCAGACATTGACTATGAGGATGATGGAGGTCATTTTCATATAAGAAGTGTAGATACAAACAATGAACAAGCGCAATTAATTCTTCAAGCAATGTTAGTTTCTTTACAAACGATTGAAGATGAATATAATGAAAATATCAGATTAAATTACAAGTGAGGTGTATCCCGATGTTAAAATTAAACTTACAGTTCTTCGCATCTAAAAAAGGGGTAAGTTCTACTAAAAACGGTCGTGACTCAGAATCAAAACGTTTAGGTGCCAAACGTGCTGATGGTCAATACGTTACAGGCGGTTCTATTTTATACCGTCAACGTGGTACTAAAATTTATCCTGGTGAAAATGTAGGTCGTGGTGGCGATGATACATTATTCGCTAAAATCGACGGCGTTGTTCGTTTCGAACGTAAAGGTCGCGACAAAAAACAAGTTTCTGTATACGCAGTAGCTGAATAATTTTGTCTAGTTAACACCAGAAGTGAATACTTCTGGTGTTTTATTTTGTTTTAATACAAAAGTAGTAACTTTATAGTGTTAATTTTTCATGCTTTAATGGATAATGATATAATGTTGTCATTAAAGAACAAATCGTAAAAGAGGTGAGATATATGTTTGTCGATCAAGTTACAATATCTCTTAAAGCTGGTGATGGTGGTAATGGTATCACTGCCTATAGAAGAGAGAAATATGTTCCGTTTGGAGGACCAGCTGGTGGCGACGGTGGTAAGGGCGCATCAGTTGTTTTTGAAGTAGATGAGGGATTAAGAACATTATTAGATTTTAGATACCAACGTCATTTTAAAGCTAAAAAGGGCGAGAATGGGCAAAGTAGTAATATGCATGGTAGAGGTGCAGATGATTTAGTGTTAAAAGTACCTCCTGGTACAATAATCAAAAGTGTGGAAACTGATGAAGTATTAGCTGACCTTGTTGAAGATGGCCAACGTGCTGTTGTAGCTCGTGGTGGACGAGGTGGACGAGGTAATTCTCGTTTTGCTACACCTAGAAACCCAGCACCAGACTTTAGTGAAAATGGTGAGCCAGGTGAAGAATTAGATGTAATATTAGAGCTTAAATTATTAGCAGATGTTGGATTAGTTGGATTCCCTAGTGTTGGTAAATCAACATTATTGTCAATAGTTTCAAAAGCAAAACCAAAGATTGGTGCGTATCATTTTACTACAATTAAGCCAAATTTAGGTGTCGTTTCAACACCTGACAATAGAAGTTTTGTTATGGCCGATTTACCAGGTTTAATTGAAGGTGCTTCAGATGGTGTTGGATTAGGACATCAGTTTTTAAGACATGTTGAACGTACAAAAGTGATTGTTCATATGATAGATATGAGTGGATCAGAAGGTAGAGATCCATTTGATGATTACCAAATTATAAATAAAGAATTAATAAATTATAAACAACGATTAGAGGATAGACCTCAAATTGTGGTCGCTAATAAAATGGATATGCCCGATGCACAAGATAATTTAACTTTATTTAAAGAACAAGTAGATGATAGCATTACGATAATTCCTGTTTCTACAATTACAAGAGATAATATTGAACAGTTATTATACGCTATAGCAGATAAATTAGATGAAGTTAAAGATATTGACTTTAGCGTTGATAACGATGAAGAAATAGGTGTTAACCGTGTACTTTATAAACATACGCCTTCTCAAGATAAATTCACTATCACTAGAGACGACGATGGTGCGTATGTAGTAAGTGGTAATGCAATTGAGAGAATGTTCAAAATGACAGACTTTAATAGTGACCCAGCAGTAAGAAGGTTTGCTAGACAAATGCGTTCAATGGGTATTGATGATGCACTGAGAGAACGTGGCTGTAGTAATGGAGACATCGTTAGAATTTTAGGTGGAGAATTTGAATTTGTAGAATAGGAGTTGCTAACAGTGGACAACAAAGATTATAAAAAGTTTTACTTGATACGTGAAGATGTCTTACCTGAATCAGTGGTAAAAACATTAAAAATTAAAGATGCTTTAAAAAATAATCCGGAATTGTCCATTTATGAAGCTGTTAAATTATTTGATCTTTCACGTAGTGCATTTTATAAATATAGAGAAACAATCTTCCCTGTAGATGAAAAAATGTTAAACCATCGTGAATTTACGCTTATTCTTTATGTTAATGATATTGTTGGGATGTTAGCGCAAGTACTTAATAAGGTTTCTAAATTGCAATTATCTGTTCTTACTATACATCAAAGTGTACCAATGGAAGAGAAAGCTACGATAACATTATCACTTAGCGCAAAAGATACCACCATTTCAATTGATGAAATTATAAAGGCATTAAGAAATATTGAACATGTTTCTAAAGTTGAATTAATAAGTATGAGTATGTAAGGAAGGTAACGAATGTACGCTTATATTAGAGGTAAATTGACGCAATTATTTCCAACTCATGTAGTTGTTGAATCAACTAATGGGGTTGGATATGAAATTCAGACTCCAAATTCCTATCGATTTCAAAAATATTTGGAGAAAGAATTAGTAATTTATACATCTTTAATTGTTAGAGAAGATGCTCAGTTACTTTATGGATTTATTAATGAAGAAGAAAAAGATATGTTCTTAAGTTTAATCAAAGTTACAGGTATAGGTCCAAAGTCTGCATTAGCAATTTTAGCTACTAGTACACCAAATGAAGTTAAAATAGCAATTGAAAATGAGAATGATGCTTATTTGACTAAGTTTCCAGGTATTGGTAAGAAAACTGCACGTCAAATTGTGCTGGATCTAAAAGGCAAAGTTCAAATTACAAATGAAACAACTGAGACACTTTTAAGCATCAATGAAGAAAATTCAAATAACGAAAAACTAGTTAAAGAAGCATTACTCGCCCTAGAAGCTTTAGGTTACTCAAAACGAGAAATTTCTAAAGTTGAAAAAGTACTCAACAAATCAACATTTGATTCTGTTGATGAAGCAGTAAAACTAGGACTAAAAACACTTGTGTCTTAAATTATAAAAATCATATTATTTACAACTACTAATGTAACTGGGGGGAGAAACTATGGATGACAGAATGGTTGATCAATCTTTGCATAGTGAAGAAACTTCTTTCGAATTATCACTTAGACCAACAATGTTAAAACAATATATTGGGCAATCATCAATAAAGAACAACTTAGAAGTATTCATTAAAGCTGCTAAACTACGTGAAGAGCCATTAGATCATGTACTTCTATTCGGACCACCAGGATTAGGTAAAACAACACTATCCAATATTATCGCAAATGAAATGAACGTTAATATAAGAACTGTCTCAGGTCCTTCATTAGATAGACCAGGTGACTTAGCAGCAATACTATCTGGTTTGCAACCTGGGGATGTACTATTTATTGACGAAATTCATCGTTTAAGCAGCACCGTTGAAGAAGTTTTATATTCAGCGATGGAGGATTTCTTCATTGATATTATCATTGGAAAAGGTGATGAAGCTCGTAGTATTAGAATAGATTTGCCTCCATTTACGCTAGTAGGTGCGACTACACGGGCTGGAAGCTTAACTGGTCCACTAAGAGATAGATTTGGCGTTCATCTGAGATTAGAATATTATAATGAAAATGATTTAAAGGAAATTATAATTCGAACAGCAGAAGTGTTAAATACAAAAATTGATGATGAAAGTGCAACTGAGTTAGCTAAACGTTCACGAGGAACGCCTCGAGTCGCAAATCGTTTATTGAAACGAGTTAGAGATTTTCAACAAGTCAATGAAGATGAACAGATTTATATTGAGACAACTAAACAAGCTTTACAATTGCTTCAAGTAGATGCAGAAGGTTTAGACTACATTGATCATAAAATGATGAGATGCATCATTAATCAATATGATGGTGGTCCTGTGGGTCTTGATACTATAGCTGTTTCAATCGGTGAGGAGCGTATAACAATTGAAGATGTCTATGAGCCTTTTTTAATTCAAAAAGGATTTATAGAGCGTACACCAAGAGGTAGAAAAGCTACTGCATTTGCATACGAACATTTCAAAAATTTTAATAAATGAGGGATATAAAAAATGAATGTTGAGGAATTTGATTATGACCTGCCTGAATCATTAATTGCTCAGACCCCTTTAAAAGATAGAGACCAAAGTAGATTGTTAGTGTTAGGTAGACACAGTGGTAACATTGAACACAAACATTTTAAAGATGTCATTGATTACTTGGAAACTGGTGATACACTTGTCTTAAATGATACACGTGTTATGCCTGCACGATTATTTGGTTTAAAAGAAGAGACTGGTGCAAAAGTTGAAATGCTTATGCTTACTCGAATTGAGAATAATGATTGGGAAGTTTTACTTAAACCAGCAAAGCGAATTAAAGTTGGGAATAAGTTGTCTTTCGGAGAGGGTAAGATTATAGCTGAATGTATAGAGGAATTGGATCAAGGTGGACGTATCATGCGTTTGCATTATGAAGGAATTCTTGAGGAAAGATTAAATGAACTCGGTGAAATGCCTTTACCGCCATATATAAAAGAACGGTTAGATGATCCTGACCGCTATCAAACTGTCTACGCTAAAGAAAGTGGTTCTGCAGCAGCACCAACAGCAGGGTTGCATTTTACAGATGAACTTTTACATGAAATTAGAGCAAAAGGTATAAATATTGCATTTATAACATTGCATGTTGGATTAGGAACATTTAGACCTGTAAGTGTTGAAGATATTAATGACCATGAAATGCATAGTGAATATTATCAAATGAGCCAAGAAACAGCTGACTTATTAAATCAAACAAAAAAAGAAGGTCATAGAATCATTTCTGTAGGTACAACCTCAACAAGGACTCTAGAGACTATTCGTCGTGATTACAATGAATTTGTAGCTGTTAGTGGATGGACTGATATTTATATATATCCAGGATTTACATATAAAGCTATAGATGGTTTAATTACTAATTTCCATTTACCTAAATCAACTTTAGTCATGCTTGTATCAGCATTTAGTAGTCGAGAAAACATTTTAAACGCATATAAAGAAGCTGTTAAACTAGAATATAGATTTTTCAGTTTTGGAGATGCGATGTTAATTATTTAATGAATGAGAGGTATTAAATATGCCAGCAGTAACTTATGAACATATAAAGACTTGTAAACAATCAGGTGCACGTTTAGGTATCGTTCATACACCGCACGGTTCTTTTGAAACGCCTATGTTTATGCCGGTAGGAACAAAAGCAACTGTTAAAACAATGAGTCCTGAAGAATTAAGACAAATAGAAGCGAAAATAATATTAGGAAATACGTATCATTTGTGGTTACAACCTGGAAATGATATTATCAAACAAGCTGGGGGTCTGCATAAGTTTATGAATTGGGATGGCCCTATTCTTACTGATTCAGGTGGTTTCCAAGTATTTAGTTTAAGTAATCTCCGTAAGATAACTGAAGAAGGTGTTGAGTTTAGACACCATACAAATGGATCAAAGTTATTTTTAAGTCCAGAGAAATCAATGGAAATACAAAATGACTTAGGTTCAGATATAATGATGGCTTTCGATGAATGCCCACCTATGCCTTCTGAGTATAAGTATGTTAAGGATTCAATTGAACGCACTACGAGATGGGCTGAGCGTTGTTTAAACGCACATAAGCGCCCAGAGGACCAAGCACTCTTTGGTATTATTCAAGGTGGCGAATATAAAGATTTAAGAGAACAAAGCGCTAAGGAATTAGTTGCTTTAGATTTCCCTGGATATGCTATTGGTGGATTGTCGGTAGGCGAACCTAAACCAGTTATGTATGAAATGGTTGAACATACAGTGCAATATATGCCAGATGATAAACCTCGTTATTTAATGGGCGTAGGTTCTCCTGATGCATTAATTGAATGTAGCATACGTGGCATGGATATGTTTGATTGTGTATTACCAACGCGTATTGCTAGAAATGGTACATGTATGACTTCAAATGGAAGATTAGTAATTAAGAATGCTAAATATGCAAACGATTTTAAACCACTAGATGAAAATTGTGATTGCTACACATGTAAGAATTATTCACGTGCTTATATCAGACATCTGATTAAAGCTGAAGAAACTTTCGGTATCCGTCTTACTACTATTCATAATTTACATTTTCTGCTAAAATTGATGGAAGATATTAGACAAGCTATTCGAGAAGATTGTCTTTTAGATTTTAAAGATGAATTCTTTGAACAATATGGGCTTAATGTAGAAAACCCTAAAAATTTCTAATAAGGAGACAACATAATGAACGTTTCAGCACTTATTTTACCTATAATTTTAATTATAGTATTTTATTTCTTTTTAATTCGACCTCAACAAAAACGTGCTAAAGAACATCGTGAAATGATTAGCCGAATCGAATCTGGTCAACGTATTACTACTATTGGTGGTTTGAAAGGAACTGTTAAAGCTGTTGATGAAACTACAGTTGTTATCACAGTTAATGGTCATGGAACAGAAATGACTTTTGAAAAACCAGCAATTAAACAAGTAGACCCTTCTTAAAGTTAAGGGGAAATGAAATTTATTTATTTATTTAAAACTGTCGACAAAGTTCATACTATGTTGACAGTTTTTTATATTATATGTATATGCGTAATAATCTTAATTTAACTAAAAGATGTAGTATGTTAATATATATAGGTCATGTAATAACTATGTAATTTTTAATTAACTTGCACATGGTTTATTAAAAGATTATTCTTAGTACATAAGTAAACAATGAGGTGTTCATGTGAAGAAATTTAGTAGGATAATTGCATTCATACTAATTGTAGCCGTTTTGTTCGTTGGAATGGGGCTTACATATAAGAATGTAGTTAAAAACGTAAATCTTGGATTAGATTTACAAGGTGGATTTGAAGTTCTTTATCAAGTTAAACCATTAGATGGTGATAAAAAAATTGATGAGAAAGCCTTACAATCGACTGCTAGAACTTTGGAAAATCGTGTCAATGTTCTCGGTGTATCTGAACCTCATATTCAAGTTGAGGATCCAGACAGAATTAGAGTTCAATTAGCAGGTGTTAAAGATCCAGATGAAGCTCGTAAAATATTATCTTCCCAAGCTAATTTAACTATTCGTGATGCCAATGATAAAGTTAAATTAACTGGTAAAGATATTGTACAAGGTTCAGCTAAACAAGAATTTAAGCAAGGTACTAATGAACCAGCTGTTACATTTAAATTAAAAGATCGTGCTAAATTTAAAAAAGTAACAGAAGAAATTTCGAAAAAACAAGAAAATATGATGGTAGTATGGCTTGATTATAAAAAAGGTGATAGCTACCATAAAGAGTTAGAAAAAACTGAAGATAAACGTAAATACATTTCAGCTGCTTCAGTAGATCAACCTATTAATTCAGATAGTGTTGAAATTTCAGGTGGATTCCATGGTCAACAAGGTGTAGAAAGAGCTAAACAAATTGCAGAATTACTAAATGCTGGTTCACTACCTGTTGATTTAAAAGAAATTTATTCTAATTCAGTAGGTGCACAGTTTGGTCAAGATGCACTTGATAAAACAATGTTTGCATCAGCGGTAGGCGTAGCAATTATATATCTATTTATGGTCGGTTTCTATAGGCTACCTGGTTTAGTTGCTATCATCTCATTGACTGTTTATATTTATCTTACATTAATAGCATTTAATTTCATTTCTGGTGTTCTTACATTACCAGGATTAGCAGCTCTCGTACTCGGTGTAGGTATGGCTGTAGATGCGAACATAATTATGTATGAACGGATAAAAGATGAATTGCGAATTGGTAGGACGTTAAAACAAGCCTACTCTAAAGCAAACAAGAGTTCATTCTTAACGATATTTGACTCGAACTTAACTACAGTTATTGCTGCGGGTGTATTATTCTTCTTCGGTGAAAGTTCAGTAAAAGGTTTTGCGACAATGTTACTTTTAGGTATTCTTATGATATTTGTAACAGCTGTATTTTTATCAAGAGGTTTATTATCATTACTTGTATCATCTAATTACTTTAAGAAGAAATTCTGGCTATTTGGAGTTAGTAAGAAAAATAGACATGATATTAATGAAGGTGTAAATGTTCATGATCTTAAAACTTCATATGAAAAGTGGAATTTTGTTAAATTAGCCAAACCATTAATCGGATTCAGTATTCTGATTTTGATTGTTGGTATTTTGATTTTAAGTATATTCAAATTAAACTTAGGCATTGATTTCTCTGCAGGTACGCGTGTTGATATCGACTCTGATACAAAATTGTCTCAACCTAAAGTTGAACGTACGATGAAAGACATGGGATTAACTCCAGATCAAGTTCAAATAAATGGTAGTGAGAATAAACAAGCAACTGTGCAATTTAAGAAAGATTTATCTAAAAATGAAGTTGTAGAACTTAACAAAAAAGTGAACAATGAATACGGTCATAAACCAACTGTAAATACAGTATCACCAATGATTGGACAAGAATTAGCTAAAAACGCTATGAAGGCTCTTATCTATGCGGCAATAGGTATTATTATCTATGTTTCACTAAGATTCGAATGGAGAATGGGTCTATCATCAGTATTAGCATTACTGCATGATGTCTTTATGATTGTTGCATTATTCAGCTTACTTCGTTTGGAAGTTGATATTACATTTATTGCAGCAGTACTAACTATCGTAGGTTATTCAATTAATGATACGATTGTAACATTTGACCGTGTAAGAGAAAATCTGCATAAAATTAAAGTCATTACCAAACCAGAGCAAATCGATGACATCGTTAATCGCTCTATTCGTCAAACAATGACTCGCTCCGTTAATACTGTTTTAACAGTAATTGTTGTCGTAGTTGCGATTTTAATATTTGGGGCATCAAGCTTATTCAATTTCGCATTAGCATTATTAATTGGATTAGTATCTGGTGTATTCTCTTCAGTATTTATAGCTGTACCTTTATGGGGTATAATGAAGAAACGACAACTTAAAAAAGCAGATAACGGTAAATTAACGGTATACAAAGAGAAAAAATCAAATGATGAAAAGATTTTAGTATAAATTAGTAGGGAGTAGGACATTGCATTCAATGTTCTACTCTTTTTCTAGTATCATTAATAGTTTTATCAACTTAACGTTGTTTACTTTTTATTTAGTTGAATTTTCGGTATAATGGCTTTTGGAAAAAGGGAGGATAATTACATGATTAAATCTAAATATAACTGGCTCTATGAACCTCCAACAGAATACATAAATGAAACTTTAATAAAAAAATATCAATTAACACCGATTATAAAAAAACTTCTTGAAAGTAAATCGATAACTGATGATGAGTCAATTAAAGCTATATTAGATGAAACTATCATTAACCACGATCCATGGCTATTAAGTGATATGGAAAAAGCGGTGACTCGAATCAATGAAGCAATTGATAAAAATGAGCGTATATTGGTATATGGTGATTATGATGCCGATGGTGTCACTTCTACAACTATATTAGTTAATACATTGCAGACATTAGGTGCTGAAGTGGGTTGGTATATTCCTAATCGATTTTCAGAAGGTTATGGTCCTAATGAACTTGCATTTAGAAATGCCTATGATGAAGGCGTGTCTCTCATCATAACTGTCGATAATGGCATACAAGGTCATAAAGAGATTGAAATGGTACAAAAGCTAGGAGTTGATGTCATAGTAACTGATCATCATGAAATTGGACGTACTTTGCCTGAAGCATATGCCATCGTTCATCCAATGCATCCAGAATATGAATACCCATTTCACTTTTTATGCGGTGCTGGTGTAGCTTACAAATTATCTCAAGTTTTATTAGACAATCCTCCTAATTATTTTGTAAGTTTAGCTGCGATTGGTACTATAGCAGATTTAGTGTCAATGACAGATGAAAACCGTTCTATAGTAAAACAAGGTTTATCATTTTTAAATCAAAGCTGTCCAATTCAAATTAAAGCATTACTTAATCAAGCTGGTTATAATAACACGATTAACGAAGAAACTGTAGGTTTTATTATAGGGCCTCGACTTAATGCTGTTGGTAGATTAGAGGATGCATCGTTAGCTGCGGAGTTATTAATGTCCGAGGATGAAGAAGAAGCTGAATTTCTAGCTGAACAAGTAGAACATTTTAATGTTGAACGTAAAGAAATAGTAGCTCAGATAACTGAAGAGGCACTAGCCATTGCTGAAGAAAAAGTGAATAATGGCAATCAATTTTTACTATTAGCTAAAGAAAATTGGCATGAAGGTGTCTTAGGTATAGTAGCATCTAAAATTGTTGAGACATATGCATTACCTACCTTAATTCTGAATATTGATTTAGAACAAAATCATGCTAAAGGATCAGCTCGTAGTATAGAACAAGTTTCAATGTTTGAAATTTTGAGTGCACATCAAGATTTAATTTCTAAGTTTGGTGGTCATCATATGGCTGCGGGTATGACTATGGAAATAGATTATATTGAAGCTTTAGAGCAAGGATTGAATGACTGGATGTTTAAATTATCAGAACATACGTCACTAGAGCCGACAAAACATGTATCAGTTAAATTAGAAGAGAATGATATTTCTATAAATAACATTCGTGATATTCAAAGACTAAGTCCATTTGGCACAGACTTTGAAAAACCATTATTGGAAATTGATGATAATGAAGTCGTTGATGTTAGAGCAATTGGAAAAGATAAAAACCATTTGAAATTAGTAACCGGTCAGTTACAATTACAAAGCCTATTTTGGAAAAATGGTCAATTAGCAACTCAAATTGAACCTGGTCAACCAATCAATCTACTAGGAAATTTACAAATCAATGAATGGAACGGAAATCAATCACCACAGTTTATTATTCAAGATATAGCAACGAATAAAGAACAAATATTAGATTACCGAAGTAAACATAAACAATTAAATATAGACCCAAACGATACTAGAGTTGTTTTTTTAATACACCCTAAAAAAGAAAAATTGAATCATAATTACTATTATTATGGTGATAAAATCGATCAAGAACATGAAGTAGTAATTTTAAGAGACTTGCCAAACGATTTAGACAGTCTTAAAGATAGTCTCAAAAACTTAAATTATTCACAACTCTATTTAGTTTTGCAACATCAGCAGAGTATATATTTTGATGGTATGCCCTCGTCACATCAATTTAAAAGCTGTTTCAAAGCGCTAATGACCAAAAAAGAAACCAATCTTGAACAAGAGGGTATGTTACTATGTCAACATTTGAATGTTAAACCTAATATTTTAAAATTTATGCTTAAAGTATTTTATGAGTTAGGTTTTGTAACTGACGAAAATGGTATAATTAAAATTGTAGATAATGCTAACAAACAAAATATTGAAACAAGTCGTGTTTATCAATTAAGACAATCCAGAATGGAAGTTGAGAAACTTTTACTTTATGATGATTTTACGCAATTAAAAACTTGGATCAAATCACAGAAGGGTTAGTAAATAGGAGGAAATAGATATATGGATTTAAAGCAATATGTTTCGGAAGTGCAAGATTGGCCTAAACCGGGAGTCAGTTTTAAAGATATAACAACAATTATGGATAACGGGGAAGCTTATGGTTATGCTACCGATCAAATTGTAAAATATGCTAAGGAGAGAGACGTTGATATAGTTGTAGGTCCTGAGGCAAGAGGATTTATAATTGGGTGCCCTGTAGCTTATTCAATGGGTATTGGTTTTGCGCCCGTGAGAAAAGAGGGTAAATTACCTCGTGAAGTTATCCGATATGAATATGACTTAGAATATGGTACAAATGTTCTTACAATGCACAATGATGCAATTAAACCAGGTCAACGTGTTCTTATAACTGATGACTTATTAGCTACTGGAGGTACTATAGAGGCGGCAATTAAACTAGTTGAAAAACTAGGAGGAATCGTCGTAGGTATTGCATTTATAATTGAACTTAAATATTTAAACGGTATTGAAAAAATTAAAGATTATGATGTGATGAGTTTAATTTCATATGATGAATAGGTGACTATAATTAAAAGACATAGTACATGCTTTTAATGTCTAACAATTTTTGGGAATGAGATAATGAATTCATAATGGGATTCTATCTCATTCCCTTTTTTTCGTTAAATTGTTTACTTGATTTGATTTCAGCGTAACACCATTTATTTTTTTAAAAACTTGTAGTATCATAGAACTATTATTTATAAAAATGTTAAGGCTTTTGTAGTTCTTTTAACATTTGATAAAATTAAAGTAATACTCGCATTACTATATCTAAATAGATGATATACTCGGATTAATGAAGGACAATGTATGTTTTCTTAATTTTCAAAAATTCGAATATGAGTTGAGTATTTGAAATACAAATGAGTTGGGGTGTCATATATTGAATAACGAGTATCCATATAGCGCTGATGAGGTGCTAAATAAAGCTAAATCATATTTGTCAACTGATGATTATCAATATGTCCTAAAAAGTTACCATATAGCTTATGAAGCCCATCAAGGACAGTTCCGCAAAAATGGTCTTCCGTATATCATGCATCCTATTCAAGTAGCGGGCATATTAACAGAAATGCGTTTAGATGGTCCAACGATAGTGGCAGGCTTTCTGCATGATGTCATTGAAGATACGCCATATACATTTGACGATGTTAAAGATATGTTTAATGAAGAAATAGCGCGAATTGTCGATGGTGTTACTAAACTTAAAAAGGTAAAATACCGTTCTAAAGAAGAACAACAAGCAGAAAATCATCGTAAACTATTTATTGCAATTGCAAAAGATGTTCGAGTGATACTTGTCAAATTAGCCGATAGATTACATAACATGAGAACATTAAAAGCTATGGCTAGAGAAAAACAAGTGCGTATCTCTAAAGAGACACTAGAAATTTATGCACCATTGGCACATAGATTAGGTATTAATACGATTAAATGGGAATTAGAAGATACTGCACTTAGATATATAGACAGTGTTCAGTATTTCCGTATTGTCAATTTAATGAAGAAAAAGCGTAGTGAACGGGAAGCTTATATCGCTAATGCAATAGATAAAATTCAAACAGAAATGATTAAAATGGACATCACTGGAGAAATTAGCGGTAGACCTAAACATATTTATAGCATATACCGAAAAATGATGAAGCAGAAAAAGCAGTTTGATCAAATATTCGATTTATTAGCTATTCGTGTAATTGTAAATTCTATTAATGATTGTTATGCAATTTTAGGGTTAGTCCATACATTATGGAAACCAATGCCTGGAAGATTTAAAGATTATATTGCCATGCCTAAACAGAATATGTATCAATCTCTACATACAACTGTCATTGGTCCTAATGGTGACCCTTTAGAAATACAAATTAGAACATATGAAATGCATGAAATAGCTGAACATGGTGTTGCAGCTCATTGGGCATATAAAGAAGGAAAAACAGTTAATGAGAAGAATCAAGATTTTCAAAATAAATTAAATTGGTTAAAAGAATTAGCTGAAGCTGATCATACATCATCTGACGCACAAGAATTTATGGAATCACTGAAATATGATTTACAAAGTGATAAAGTGTACGCTTTCACACCTGCAAGTGATGTTATTGAATTGCCTTATGGTGCGGTCCCAATAGATTTTGCTTATGCTATTCATAGCGAAGTCGGAAATAAGATGATTGGTGCAAAAGTTAATGGTAAAATTGTTCCTATTGATTATGTTCTTCAAACCGGAGATATTATTGAAATTCGTACAAGTAAACACTCTTATGGACCTAGTAGAGATTGGCTAAAGATAGTTAAATCATCAAGTGCTAAAAGTAAAATTAAGGGTTTCTTTAAAAAACAAGACCGTTCATCTAACATTGAAAAAGGTAAGTTTATGGTCGAATCAGAAATTAAAGAACAGGGCTTTAGAGTAGATGATATTTTAACTGATAAAAATATAGAAGTTGTTAATGAGAAATACAATTTTGCTAATGATGATGACCTATTTGCAGCAGTTGGATTTGGTGGTGTAACAGCTTTACAGGTTGTTAATAAATTGACCGAAAGACAACGTATACAAGATAAACAAAAAGCGCTAAACGAGGCGCAGGAAGTTATTAAATCACTTCCAATTAAAGATGATATCATCACTGATAGTGGTGTCTATGTCGAAGGTATAGAGAATGTATTGATAAAGCTTTCAAAATGTTGTAATCCAATCCCTGGAGATGATATTGTAGGATATATCACTAAAGGACATGGTATAAAAGTGCACCGTACAGATTGTCCAAATGTTAAAAATGAAACAGAACGATTAATAGCAGTTGAGTGGGTTAAATCTAAAGATTCTACTCAACGATACCAAGTAGATTTAGAAGTTAGTGCATATGATCGTAATGGTTTATTAAATGAAGTAATACAAGCCGTTAACTCTACAGTCGGAAGTATTATTAAAATCAATGGACGGTCTGATACTGATAAGAATGCAATTATCACTATTAGTGTTATGGTGCATAATGTTAATGATGTATTCCGTGTAGTTGAAAAACTAAAACAATTAAGTGATGTATATACAGTGTCAAGAGTTTGGAATTAATGAGGTGCTATTAATATGAAAGTAGTTGTACAAAGAGTAAAAAGAGCAGCAGTTATAAATAACAGCATTCACAATGAAATCGACAAGGGTTTCTGTCTTTTAGTCGGAATAGGTAAGGATACAACAGAAGCAGATATAGATGCAGTTGCTAAAAAGATTATTAACGCTCGTTTGTTTGAAGATGAAAATGGCAAACTTAATTTAAATATCCAACAAGTTGAAGGTCAAATTTTATCTATCTCTCAATTTACTTTATATGCTGATGTACGTAAAGGGAATAGACCAGGATTTTCAAATTCAAAAAATCCTGAAGAAGCCAATGTGTTATACGAAAAATTTAACACTGCTTTAAAAGCTTATGACGTTAAAGTGAAAACAGGTGAATTTGGTACTGATATGGAAGTTGAAATTATCAATGATGGTCCAGTTACTATTATTTATGAAAGTCAGGATGGCAAAATAATATGAACAAAATAGATGCATGGTTATCTAAACATGACCTTAAAAATCTGACAACATTGATTGTTGTAGGTGCTTTTATATTATTTTTAATATTATTATTTATGCTAATGAATCATAGTGATCAAGGGAGTAATAGAATTACAGTTTCAGAGAATGCTGAATTACGAACTGGTCCAAATGCTGCTTATCCTGTGATTTACCAAGTCGAAAAAGGTGATACGTTTACTAGATTGAGTAAATCAGGTAAATGGATAGAAGTTGAAAGCAGAGATGGTTCTGAAAAAGGTTGGATAGCTGGATGGCACACAAGCTTAAATATTGAAGCGGATGCGAATAAAAAAGTAAACCCTTTGAAAAATAAGGTCATTGTCTTAGATCCTGGCCATGGAGGCAATGACCAGGGTGCATCTAGTAATACTTCAAAAAAGAGTTTGGAGAAGAACTATACTTTAAAAACAGCTAAAGAATTGAGACGTGCTCTTGAAAAAGCGGGGGCAACAGTTAAATTAACACGTTCTGATGATACATATGTTAGCTTAGATGATAGAAAACTTAATGGTGACGCATACATTAGTATACATAATGATTCTCTTGATAGTCCTAATGCTAATGGTGCAACTGTTTATTGGTATAAAAATAATCAAGAAGCTTTAGCTGAAACGTTAAATACAAACATACAAAAGAAAGCCATGTTGTCTAATAGAGGAACTCGACAAGAGAACTTCCAAGTACTCAGACAGACCAATAAGCCAGCCGTGTTATTAGAATTAGGATATATAAGTAATCCAACAGATGAGGTAATGATACGAGATCAAATTCATCGACAAGTTGTAGAAGAAGCTGTAGTGGATGGTTTAAAACAATATTTTGCCTCTTAAAGCTTGCAAACTAAGCATAAACTCGTTATTATAATTAGTGAACTTTATATATAATACCGTTATGATTCTTGAAAGTGTAAATGAAAGAGGTAGCAATAATTGATATTGTGAAGAGATATAATCCATGGCTGTAAGATTATACTGAGTAATTTATTACTTTGAACACAAGAACAGGTGCTTTAATAGATTAAGCCGTTTTACGTACGTTACACGTTTTGAGTGGTAATTAAGTTTTACTAACGAATTTAATTACAATTAGGGTGGCAACACGGCGATTCGTCCCTTGTATAGCAGAAATGCTATATAAGGGACTTTTTTTATTAAAGGGAGTTTGTAAAAATACAAAGAAGGAGTGATTGTGTGATTAGAATTCCTAGAGGTACACAAGATATCTTACCTGAAGATTCTAGTAAATGGCGTTACATTGAAAATCAACTTGATAAATTAATGAAATTATATAATTATAAAGAAATTCGCACGCCTATATTTGAAAGTACAGATTTGTTTGCACGTGGCGTGGGTGACTCTACAGATGTCGTACAAAAAGAAATGTACACTTTTAAAGATAAAGGTGACAGAAGCATAACTTTAAGACCAGAAGGAACAGCAGCTGTTGTACGTTCATACATTGAGAATAAAATGCAAGGTATTCCAAATCAGCCTGTTAAATTATATTATAATGGGCCAATGTTCAGATATGAACGTAAACAAAAAGGGCGATACCGTCAATTCACTCAATTCGGTGTTGAAGCGATTGGCGCTGAAAATCCGAGCATGGATGCTGAAGTTCTAGCTATGGTGATGCATATCTATGAATCATTCGGCCTTAAACATTTAAAATTAGTTATCAATAGTATTGGTGATGCTGATTCACGTAAAGAATATAATGAGGCACTAATACGTCATTTTGAGCCAGTGATAGATACATTTTGTGATGATTGTAAATCAAGATTACACACAAATCCAATGAGAATACTAGATTGCAAAATTGATAGAGATAAAGAAGCGGTTAAAAATGCGCCAAGAATTACTGATTACTTAAATGACGATTCAAAAGCTTACTTTAATGAAGTGAAGACTCACTTAGATGATTTAGGTATTTCATATGTTGAAGATCCTAACCTTGTACGTGGTCTTGATTATTACACACACACTGCTTTTGAATTAATGATGGATAATCCTAATTATGATGGTGCAATAACTACTTTATGTGGTGGTGGTCGATATAATGGACTGCTTGAATTATTAGATGGACCAAATCAAACGGGTATTGGTTTCGCTTTAAGTATTGAAAGATTGTTATTGGCGCTTGAAGAAGAAGGAATTGATTTGGACGTCGAGGATACGTTTGATCTTTTCATCGTTACTATGGGTGAAGAAGCTGAACGATATAGCGTTAAGCTTTTAAATCAACTCAGAAAATCGGGTATAAAAGCCGACAAAGATTATTTACAACGTAAAGTTAAAGGACAAATGAAACAAGCTGATCGCTTGAATGCTCAATATACAGTTGTTATCGGTGATCAAGAACTTGAAAATGAAGTGATTGATGTCAAAGACATGTCAACAGGTGAAACAGAAACTATTAACTTAAATAACTTAGTAAATTATTTTAAAGAAAAAAATAAATAATAAAAAGGAGAATATAAATGAGTAAAAGAACAACGTATTGTGGTTTAGTTACAGAAGAACTTTTAAACCAAAAAGTTACTTTAAAAGGTTGGGTTCATAATCGTCGTGACTTAGGTGGTTTAATCTTTGTCGATTTACGTGACAGAGAAGGTATCGTGCAAATCGTCTTTAACCCTGATTTTTCTGAAGAAGCTTTAAGTGTAGCTGAATCAGTAAGATCAGAATATGTAGTTGAAGTTGAGGGAACAGTAACAAAGAGAGATCCAGATACTGTGAATCCTAAAATTAAAACTGGTCAAGTAGAAGTACAAGTTTCTAATATAACAATTATCAATAAATCAGAAACACCACCATTTTCTATTAATGAAGAAAATCAAAATGTTGATGAAAACATCCGTTTAAAATACCGTTATTTAGATTTAAGACGCCCAGAGTTGGCACAAACTTTCAAAATGAGACATCAAACAACACGCTCTATTCGTGAATATTTAGATAACAATGGTTTCTTCGATATTGAAACTCCTGTTTTAACTAAATCTACGCCAGAAGGTGCCAGAGATTATTTAGTACCTTCTCGAGTTCATGAAGGAGAATTTTATGCATTACCACAATCACCTCAATTATTTAAACAATTATTAATGATTAGTGGTTTTGACAAATATTATCAAATTGTTAAATGTTTCCGTGATGAAGATTTACGTGCAGATCGTCAACCTGAATTCACTCAGGTCGATATTGAAATGAGTTTCGTTGATCAAGAAGATGTGATTGAAATGGGTGAAGAAATGTTACGAAAAGTTGTTAAAGATGTTAAAGGCATTGACGTATCAGGTCCTTTCCCTAGAATGACTTATGAAGAAGCGATGAGACGATATGGTTCAGATAAACCTGATACTCGTTTTGATATGGAACTTAAAGATGTATCGCAGTTAGGTCGTGAAATGGACTTTAAAGTATTTAAAGATACTGTAGAAAATAATGGCGAAGTAAAAGCCATTGTAGCTAAAAGTGCAGCCGACAATTATACTCGTAAAGACATGGACGCATTAACAGAATTCGTAAATATTTATGGTGCTAAAGGTTTAGCATGGGTAAAAGTTGTTGATGATGGATTGAGTGGTCCAATCGCTCGTTTCTTTGAAGATTCAAATGTTGCGACTTTAAAAGAACTTACACAGGCTGAATCAGGAGACTTAGTAATGTTTGTCGCTGACAAACCAAATGTAGTAGCTCAAAGTTTAGGTGCTTTACGTATTAAAATTGCCAAAGAATTAGGTTTAATCGATGAAAATAAACTTAATTTCTTATGGGTAACAGATTGGCCGTTATTAGAATATGATGAAGATGCTAAACGTTATGTAGCTGCACACCATCCATTTACTTCACCTAAACAAGAAGATATTAGTAAATTAGATTCAGAACCTCAAAATGCACAAGCGAATGCTTATGACATCGTTTTAAACGGTTATGAATTAGGTGGGGGATCAATCAGAATTGCAGACGGTGAATTACAAGAAAAAATGTTTGAAGTATTAGGATTCACTAAAGAACAAGCTAGAGAACAATTTGGATTCTTATTAGATGCATTTAAATATGGTACACCACCACATGGCGGTATTGCACTAGGCTTAGACCGTTTAGTAATGCTATTAACTAATCGTACAAACTTACGTGATACAATTGCATTCCCTAAAACAGCTTCTGCGACTTGCTTGCTTACAGATGCACCAGGTGAAGTCTCAGCCAAACAATTAGAAGAGCTTTCTTTACGTATTCGTCATTAGATTTAACATATAAAATGATATAAATACATTAGTCATCAAAATCACAATTGATTTTGGTGACTTTTATTTAGTGTTTTTTTTGTTTTGTTGCAGAATTATATTTAGCCAATAAAAACTATAATAATATTATGTAAATTTAATATAATTAAAATTTTGAATCACAAAATATACATTTCTATCTAGTTCATAAGGATTTCTTTATTTAAACCTCTGTGGTAATATATAAACATAAGGTAGTCATCTGTATTGTTCGTATGTTTGCTTTTTATTTGGGCCTAACACTTTTTGATCAGGGAGCCCAATAGGTTTTCTTGCAGCGCACACGCCTCAATTGGAGGACTTGCAAAACAAGAAACAGGGCACCCACCTGTATATAGCAGGCCGAATGATCAAGCTTTTTATAACTACGGCAATCACGGACTCTACCGGTACGCAAGACTTTATGTCTTGCGTATTTTTATTTGTCTTTTTCTGTTAACATATAGTTATCGTATTGTTTTTTATAAAGGAGTTTAAAATGAAACATCAATTTTCAAGAAACGAATTAGCATATGGACAAGAGGGTTTAGATCTATTAAAAGAAAAAACAGTTGCAGTTCTTGGGGTAGGTGGTGTTGGTTCATTTGCTGCCGAAGCATTAGCTAGAACCAATATTGGTCATATTATTTTAATCGATAAAGATGACGTAGATATTACAAATGTCAATCGTCAAATACATGCACTCACTACAACTATTGGACAAAGTAAGGTCACTTTGATGGAAGAACGTATTAAACTTATTAACCCTGATTGTAAAGTAACACCACTTCACATGTTTTATACTGAGGAGACATATGAGGATTTATTTAATAATTATGATATTGATTACTTTATCGATGCAAGTGATACTATAATATATAAAGTTCATCTGATGAAAGAGTGTTTAGAACGAGGAATTAAGATGATTTCAAGCATGGGGGCAGCTAATAAAACTGATCCTACACGATTTAAAATAGCAGATATTTCTAAAACTTATATGGACCCTATGGCTAAAATTATCCGTAATAAACTAAAGCGTCAAGGTATAAAAAAGGGTGTACCTGTCGTGTTTTCTGATGAAAGTCCTATTGTAATTCGTGAAGATGTAAAAGCAACCGTTGGAGATGCAAACGCCATTAATCGTAAAGGGCAAATGCCTCCATCATCAAATGCATTTGTACCAAGTACAGTAGGATTAATCTGTGCGAGTTACGTAGTAAACGACATTTTAAAAAATATACCTGTACGCCGTATTAAGGATAAAGGAAATATTTAAATAATAGACTATGAATCAAATTTAAAAGTCTCTACGTCAAATCGGACTGATGAGTCCCAATATTGAGATTAGGCAACCTTAGGTCGTTTAATCTCTTTTTTTGTTGTTGAGGCAAATAGTCGCGAAGTTATAATAATTCGATTACGCAAATTATCATAATTTCTATAACCAAAAGATACCCTTTTAATGAGTTTGATTTTATTATTAATTCCTTCTAACGGACCGTTGGTCAGGTTAGAATATGTCATAGTATTTTCAATGACAGCTGCTAAGCGTCTTAAAGTTCTAATGACTGGGTGTAATTTAGGACACACATCTGAAAGATGAATAGA
>NZ_KV840106.1:0-31838 GCF_001839115.1 Staphylococcus sp. HMSC62B09 | reverse complement strand
ACTCATCAGTCCGATTTGACGTAGAGCCAAAATTTTTTGTTTTAATTATCGCTATTTAACAATAAAGCGTTTTTCATCTAAACCTTTGCGAAATGCTTTTTGATCAGCTTTTGATTTTTTCTTAAAGTCCTTTAAGAATTGCTCATATTTAGGAAGAACCTCTTCTAAATCTCCGTATTCTTTGAGCTTTCCGCCTTCAATCCAGGCAATTTTAGTACAAAATTCACGGACTTGGCGAATATTATGACTAACGAAGAAAATCGTTTTATTCGCTTCTTTGAACTCATAAATTTTGTCTAAGCATTTTTGAGTGAAAGTTTGGTCACCAACAGATAATGCTTCGTCAATGACTAAGATATCAGGATTAATTGTAACATTAATCGAGAATCCTAATTTAGCACGCATACCACTTGAATAATTTTTAACAGGTTGATGGATAAATTCGCCGAGTTCACTAAATTCTATAACTTGAGGCATAAGTTGCTTGATTTCTTTTCTTTTGAATCCCATGCATAACATTTTAAATTCGATATTTTCTACACCAGTTAAACGACCATTCAGACCTGCATTGATTGCGATGACACTGACTTCACCATTACGTTCAATATTTCCAGAAGTTGGGGAAATAGAACCACCAATCATATTACTTAATGTAGATTTACCTGAGCCGTTAATGCCGACTAAACCTATGACATCACCTTCGTGAGCTGTTATAGAGACATCATCTAAAGCGAAAAATGTATTGTTTTTATTTTTAGGGATTAAGGCATCTTTAATGCGTTCTTTATTATTACGATAAATGCGATATTCTTTTGTCACATTATTTATATTTACAGATACGCTCATGATATTTCCTTCCTTATAAATACTTATATAGATTATAATACATCATACAATAGTTGTTAAATTTATTAACCTAGTGTAAAGTGTATAAGAGATTTTGAATAACTTTTTGTAAACAATAAGTAGATTTTACTTTTTTTGGAAAATTAAGTCCATAGTTATGGTTCTTATTTTCTAATAATCTTCTCTACAATATAAAATAATACTGTATGTACGTAATAATTATATTAAACTTTTGAGAAAACGTTATATATAATATAGTTATCCTAATTTTAAATAAAAAATGTAAATACATTGTGGATATTTAATTGAAAGCGTGGTTAATTTCAATGTCGGCAGTAGGATCTGTTTTTAAAGAACATATCAAGAATTTTTACTTAGTGCAAAGACTTGCACAATTTCAAATTAAAATAACAAATACGAATAACTATCTTGGTGTAGCATGGGAATTACTGAATCCAGCATTACAAATCATGGTTTACTGGTTTGTATTTGGTATGGGGATTAGAAGTAACCAACCTATTCATGGGATACCTTTTATTTATTGGCTACTTGTAGGGATTAGTATGTGGTTCTTCGTAAACCAAGGTATTCTTGAAGGTACTAAATCAGTATCTATGAAGTTTAATCAAGTGGCGAAGATGAATTTCCCACTTTCTATCATACCAACTTACACTGTAACCAGTCGTTTTTATGGTCATATAGGTTTATTGTTAATTATTATAGGAATTTGTATCGTTAATGGTATTTTCCCTTCAATTCATATTGTACAATTATTAATTTATGTACCAATGACATTTTTCTTTACAGCATCTGTTGCATTATTTACGTCGACACTCGGCATTATTGTACGGGATACACAAATGATCATGCAGGCTTTGCTAAGAATTTTATTCTATATGTCTCCAATTCTATGGGTACCTAAAGATTCAGGTATTGGTGGAACAATTGGTGAAATTATTAAATTTAATCCAGTTTATTTCTTAGCTGAATCATATCGTGCAGCGATTTTATTCCACGAATGGTACTTTATAGAACATTGGAAATTATTAATTTATAACGTGATAGTTATTTTAATTTTCTTTGTTCTAGGTTCAATTTTACATCGAAGATATCGCGATCATTTCGCAGATTTCTTATAATTTAAAGTCCTTGATAAATGTTGATGCGTTTATCAAGGATTTTGTGTATACAGCATAATGACAATTTTTGATTTATAATTTTTATAATGAAAATATAAGGAGTAAATGTATGCGACTAATTATTAAAAAAGTATATATGTTGATGATTACATTATTGAATTTTATTTACAAAAGGAGACAAGTTGATAAAAAGCAAATTACGGTACTCATGACATTTCCTGAAGATGTCATGCCGATTATTAACGAATTAGACAATAAAGGTTACAAAATAACTGTAATTGCAAAATTTGAAGAGCAATATAGGCTGAAACATCTTAACAACATTACTTTCATACCAGCAGGAAACAAATATATCGTCAAACATATAAAAGCATTAAGTAGTTCGAAAGTCATTTTAATCGATACGTATTATTTAATGCTAGGTGGTTATACTAAGAAGAAGACACAAACGATTATTCAAACGTGGCATGCATCTGGCGCACTGAAAAATTTTGGGCTGACTGATCATCAAGTTGATTTGACTAATGTAACCATGGTTAGACAATATCAACGCGTGTATCAAGCGACTGATTATTATCTTATTGGTGGTAAAGAGATGGGAACATGTTTTAAAGAGTCATTTGAAGCTACTGAAGAACAATTATTGCCAATCGGTTTACCACGTCTATCAAAATATTTAAAATTCAATCTTAAGGCCGAGCAAGAACGTTTGAAAAAGCATTATAATATTCATAAAAAATTGGTGGTCTATGTTCCTACTTATCGTGAAGGTTCTGAAAACAATAGACAAATAGATGTTGCTCGCTTTGAAGAAGTGCTACCCGAGTACACATTGATTAATCAATTACATCCATCTATTTCAAAAAGTCAATCTATAGCCACAACACAAGAATTGATGATTATGGCGGATGTGATTATTAGTGATTATAGTTCATTACCTATTGAGGCGAGTTTATTAGACAAACCAACATTATTTTATGTGTACGACGAGCATAAATATGATAAAATTCGTGGCTTAAACCAATTTTATAAAGCAATTCCACAACAATATAAAGTAACAACTGAAGAAGAATTAATTTTAAAAATTAGAAATGATATTGCCTTGTTCAAACCTTTATTTAAAAATTGGCATAAGTATAATCGTGAAGATAGTGTTCGACGCGTTACAGAATTTATTGAAAAGATGGTGAAAAGATGAAAATAGCTATCATAATACCTGTATATAATGCAGAAAAGACAATACGTAGAGCAATCAAATCTATCGATACAACACATGAGGTTGAAATCATTTGTGTGAATGATGGTTCTACAGACCATTCGAGACATGAGCTCACTCAATTACAAAAAGAAGTTAAAAATATTATGATTTACAATCAAGATAATCAAGGTGCAGCTGCAAGTAGAAATTTTGGATTAGCTGCAATGTCTGATGATGTTGAAGCATTTATGTTTTTAGATGCAGATGATCAATTTTTACCGGGAAGACTAGATAAGATGATAGATTACTATGAACGTAATCAAGAGGTTGATATCGTCATTGGTCAAATTGGTAGAGGTGTCCAAGGAGATTGGAAAATTGTATCGACTCATGAAGAAATGAATCGTGAATCACTAGTATCTTTAGCTCAAGCGCCTGAAATTTTGCAATCTATTGGGCCTGGTGGAAAATTATTTAATTCTAAATTTAGTGCATTACGTTTTGATGAAGACGTTGTATTTTGTGAAGAGCATACCTTTGTCACACGAGCTTATTTAACAGCACGTGATATCCAATTACTACCACTCATTATATATGGCTATAATGAGCAAGAAGGTTCAATCACAGATAAACGAGCTGATACATTTATATCTTATATTGAAGATGCTCGACGAGTACGTCAGCGCGTCATGGAGATGCTACTTTTAACAAATGAGAAAGCATACTATAGTTATCGAATGGATGATTTAATTGTTAGTTATCTTATTCAAGCTTACTTATTAAAATACAGTAAAGTTACACCTAGATTTATTGATAAGGTCACGCATTACATTAAAGATATGCAACATACGAACTACTCTGGCGATGCGTTGTTTAGAATCATTCAAGCAGTTGAGCAAGGTGCAACAAATTGGACACGTGACACTTACGAGAAGTGGCGTCAAACGCTTATCGATGTTGGTATTGGAAGACCAGGATATTTTCGTTTTCAAGCACAAGTTATGCCTAAAAAATTTGTCTTTAGCAGTAAACAGTTAGTTAAGCGTACTTTAAAGAGATAGTGTAGTATAACTTATAAAATTAATGGTATGTAAATTTTATTTATGCTAAATTAAGATTATGAAAAAATGTTAAAAACTATGTTAAGGAGATAGCGTTTATGAGAAGAGTTATTACTTATGGTACTTATGACTTATTACACTATGGTCATATTGAATTACTAAGAAGAGCGCGTGAAATGGGCGATTATTTAATAGTTGCTTTATCTTCAGATGAATTCAATCAAATTAAGAATAAAAAGTCATATTATGATTATGAACAACGTAAAATGATGTTAGAATCAATTCGTTATGTTGATTTAGTTATTCCTGAGAATGATTGGGGTCAAAAAGAAATCGACGTGGATCGCTTTGAAGTAGATGTCTTTGTAATGGGACATGATTGGGAAGGTGAATTCGACTTCTTAAAAGATAAATGTGAAGTTGTATACTTAAAACGTACTGAAGGTATTTCAACAACCAAGATTAAACAAGAATTATATGGCAAAGACGCTAAATAATTAAAAATATAAGGTCTTAATCCTATTAAAAGAGCCAGCAAATGAACTTTTTGAATTCATTTGCTGGCTTCTTTGTTTAACTTAAGTTGCTTCGCGTTCCTGAGGTGACGTCTCTATAGCAGTTCTTTAAAGTAATTCTTAATTGTTTTACATTTTAGAATTTCTTACCTAAGTGATATAGCACTTAGGTTCTTTATATTAATACTGAAAGTAAAAGATATTGTTACTATATAGTCAAAGAGTTATCAATCACTTTATTTACGTTTAAATAATAAATGAATAATTGAACGTACAATAAGTATAATTGCAATTGCTAATAATGCTAATGCGACAAAGGTAACCACTGGATGCTCTTTCCACGTCGTTTGAGCAATGGTATTTGCTTTGTGCAATAGAGGTTTCGTTACTTCAACTTTTGGAGGTCCATCATCTTTTGTAAGAAATTGACGATTGTAGTCAAGATGAATTGAACCATCTTTAACGATAAATTTATAATCTTTTTTATTCATACCTTCAGGTACTACATCATATAAGGTGTCTTTGACATAGTATTTTTTGCCATTGATTTTATGTGTGCCTTTTGAAAGTACCTTTTTATAACTGTATTGATCGAAAGAACGGTTCATCATGGCATTTCCCATCATATTACGTTGCTTTTCTCCACCTAAATTCACGTAATCTCCTGCTCCCATAATAACTTGGTTAATGCGGAAGTTGTTACGTTTAGTTGTAATCGTATGATTATAATCTGCAACATCACTTGAGCCAGTCTTTAAACCATCTGTACCCGGCAAACTCATTTTGGCTCCTTCTAATGAATGATTGAATGTATAATATGTGACACCGTGTTGTGTAGGAGCAAGTTGTTTAGTGAAATATAATATCTTAGGAGTCTCTTTGATGACATGGTGATCTAAAATTGCAAAATCTTTCGCAGTGGAAGTAGTATTGTCTTGGTTTTTATATTTTGATGGCGCAAATTCTTTTAATTGCTTGTTTTCAGCACCTGTTGGGTTTACGAAATGTGTGTTTGAAATGCCTAATGCTTTAGCTTTCTTATTCATTAAATCAGTAAAATTATTCACATTTCCCGAAACCTCATCAGCTAAAATTAAAGCTGCAGCGTTACTTGAGTTAGAAACTGTAATTTGGAGTAGCTCGCTAATTGTATATGTTTCACCAGCATATAATTTCGTATTACTTAATTCCGGTAAAGTTGACATGCGATAATGCTTGTCCGTAATATGTACTTTGTCATTTAAAGAAAGCTCACCTTTATTCACAGCTTCAAGTGTAAGATACATTGTCATTAGCTTCGTCATTGAAGCGGGGTACCATTTTTGGTTGGATTGATAGTCGTACAAAATTTGCCCGGTTTGACTTACATTTATGCTACCTTCAGGTTGATAGGCATCTGTTACATTCGGGTAACCATATTGTCTAGCAATTTCAGTAGGTGTTGGTTCATATTCGGAAGCGTAGGAGTTAGGTGCTATAATAACAATGGTTAAAAGTAGAGCAAAGGTAATTATTAAGCTTCGTTTCATTCTTATCTTTCCTTTTTTAAAATTTCAACTAAAATATTTTATCATATAAACTTGTTTATATGAATTTATTTGTTAAAGCTTTATACTTGGAAAATAATATAATTAAATTTTTAAAATGAATATAAAAAGAGGGCTAATTTATGAAAGGACAAAATCCGTTATTTTTCTTATTTAAACGATTGTCGTGGCCATATGGACTGATTATTGCGGCAATCATTATTTCTTCGCTAGGGAGTATTAGTGGTCTTTTAATTCCTCTATTTACCGGACGATTAGTTGATAAATTCTCAACAAGTAGTATCAATTGGAATATCGTTCTTTTATTTGCAGGAATATTTATAGCTAATGCACTACTAAGTGGTATTGGTATTTATCTACTAAGTAAAATTGGTGAAAAAATGATTTACGATATTCGATCAATACTTTGGGAACATATCATTAAATTAAAAATGCCTTTTTTCGATAAGAATGAAAGTGGGCAGTTAATGAGTCGTTTGACAGACGATACTAAGGTTATAAATGAATTTATTTCACAGAAATTGCCACAATTACTTCCCGCAGTAATTACACTCATTGGATCCATAGTTATGTTGTTTATTATGGACTGGCAAATGACATTATTAACATTTATTGCAATTCCGATATTTATGGCAATAATGATTCCATTAGGTCGCAAAATGCAAAAGATATCAATGAACACACAAACTGAAATTGCTAACTTTAGTGGTTTGCTAGGTCGTGTGTTAACTGAAATGCGTTTAGTAAAAGTATCGAATACAGAAAGACAAGAATTAAACAACGCGCACAGTAATTTACGTGAGATTTATAATTTAGGTCTGCGACAAGCAAAAATTACAGCTGTCATTCAACCTATTTCAAGTGTGATTATGTTATTAATGATCGCAGTTATATTAGGTTTCGGTGCGATAAGGATAGCTACAGGTGCGATAACAGCTGGCGCGTTAATTGCGATGATTTTTTATGTGATGCAGTTATCGATGCCATTAATGAATCTTTCAACCTTAGTTACAGATTATAAAAAAGCAGTTGGTGCAAGTAGTAGAATCTTTGAAATCATGCAAGAACCTATTGAACCAATGGAAGATTTACAACCTATAGAAGATATCTCAATTAACGATGGTGAATTGTCATTTGAAAATGTTGATTTTAAATATGATATTAAAACGATTCTTAGTAACGTATCTTTCCTTATACCTCAAGGAGAGGTGAGCGCATTTGTTGGTCCGTCGGGTTCAGGAAAAAGTACAATTTTTAATTTGATTGAACGTATGTATGACATTGAATCTGGAGATATTAAATATGGAACGCAAAGTATTTATGATGTTCCAATTACAAATTGGCGAAACAAGATTGGTTATGTAATGCAATCGAATTCTATGATGAGTGGTACGATACGTGACAATATTTTATATGGTATAAACCGTGAAGTGTTGGATGAAGAATTGGTTAAGTATGCTAAGTTAGCGAATTGTCACGACTTTATTATGCAGTTTGATGATGGCTATGACACGTTAGTAGGTGAACGTGGTCTGAAGTTATCTGGCGGTCAAAGACAACGTATCGATATTGCACGCAGTTTTGTGAAAAATCCTGATATTTTATTATTAGATGAAGCTACCGCAAATTTAGATAGTGAGAGCGAACAAAAAATCCAAGAGGCATTAGAAATTCTTATGGAAGGAAGAACTACTATTGTTATTGCACATCGTCTCTCAACTATAAAAAAAGCAGGCAAAATCATATTCCTAGATCAAGGTAAGGTAACAGGTGAAGGTACACATGTTGAATTAATGAGAAATCACGAAAAATACCATCAGTTTGTTACTACTCAAAATTTAACCGAGTAATGAATATTAGGTAGTTGGGACTTATGTTAGTTCCAACTACTTTTTTAATAAGAAAAAATGAAGGATATGTTTTGTCTTATGTAGTTAACTGTGAAATAATCATCAATAATTAAATGGCGTATGTGAGTATACAGTCTCACACTTTAAAACTTAAGATTGGAGCATAATTATGTTATATACAATAACTTCCACTTTACCTCCTACACATGGTGGAAGAACAAAATCTTTGTTACATAGAGTAAAGTTTTTAGAAACTCAATTGGGAGAAACTTCTACAATTCTAACGACGAACTATAACGCTAATTATAAAAATGTATATCGAATTTTTAGGAATAAAGAATTAATAACTGAGAATACAAAATTAGACAACATATACGATTGGCTTGCGAATTATAATTTATTAGAGGAACCAGTTGAACCCAGATTATTTAGAAAGTTACCAATTCAAACTAAAGTTAAAATACGTGGGTTAGAGGCCATTCAAGAAGGCGATAACGTTAAATACTATAAAGAAAATGTTTATGTGTTATTTCGCAAATATTATGCGAATAGACAGATTATGAAGTTTGAAGATACAATCAATCCTAATTCACAAAAGGTATCTAAACGTAAGGCATTCACGCTAAATGGCAGATTACATAAAATTGATTACTTTGATGATGTAACGGCAATCAAAACAATGGAAGAATATTATGATAAAAAGGGTAACGTGTACTTAAAGAAACATTTTACGAACGATGAAAAGAACAAATTGATTGATATTCAACATCTATCAATGCACGGTGAGACGCGCACCTTTAATAATGAAAAAGCGTTATTTACTTATTATTATAACCATGTTTTACCTAATGGAAGTGTTGTATTTAATGATGCACGCTTACTCGACAGACCATTGATTGATTGTGAAAATGACATTAAGCGCATATTAATGTTTCATAGCAATCATTTACAAGGGAATAAAGTTCGTCATTCATATAAATTAGCACTAGATAAACAAGAAATAATCGATAAATATATAGTTTTAACAGAATATCAAAAACATGATATTCAATCACAGTTTGGCATAGATGATAATAAAATAGATGTCATACCTCATTTTGTCAGCATAGCGCAATCAAATAGTCGAGATGATGTAGAAGATCAATTTTGCTTTATTGGTAGATTGGCTCAAGAAAAACAAATTGATCATATTATCAAAGCGTTTGATATTTATTTGAAAAAAGGTTATTCATCTACGTTGCTTGTATATGGAAAAGATAAAGAGGGTAATTTAAACAAATTGAAGCAATTGGTTAAAACACTTCAACTTGAAGATAAAGTAATATTCAAAGGACACACTAATCATCCTAAAGAAGTCTTTTCAAAAGTGATAGCTTCACTATTGACAAGTCGGTATGAAGGCTTTGGGTTATCGATTATGGAAAGTATAAACAGCGGTTGCCCTGTTATCTCATATAACGTACGTTATGGACCGAGTGAGTTAATTACTAATCATGAAAATGGTATACTTGTGAAAAAAGATGACATCGAAGGGTTTGCGGATGCAATGGAAATGGCTAGAAATATTCATTTCAAAGATGTAAAATTAAGTGAAAAATTTAGTGTAGAACAAGCATCAAATAATTATCAATCACTCATCGATGACGTAACACATGCGGAGAATAAATAGAAAATTGGAGAGAAATATATTGAATAAATTATCGATTATTATTACGTATTTTAATAATGAAGATTATATTAGTGAGTGTATTCACAGTTTAAAAAGCCAGAGAAATCAAGATTTTGACATTATTGTTGTCGATGATGGTTCAACTGATCGCTCAACAGAAATCTTACAAGAAGCATTAAAATCATATGATAAAGACGTTCACTTCATTCAATTGCAAGAGAATACTGGACATGCACATGCACGAAATGTAGCTTTGGAACAAGCGCATGGTCAATACGTACTATTCCTAGATGCCGATGATCAATTGGCCTCATATGCTGTTGATTACTATCTTCAACATGTGAATGGTTTAGATACACTGATTGCACCAATTCATAAATTTAGAAGTCAACGACCACAGTATGTAGATAAAGATAAAGTACGTTTGCAATATGCTTCTCATCAAAAAAGGCCAAATGCAATTTTGAGAAAAGAATCAGCATGTAATATTTTATTTAAAAATGCCATTATTAAAGCGCATCAGATTCAATTTAATGAATCATTAGATATTTATGCAGATACGTCATTTGTGCTTGAGTATTTAAAATATGCGGAGCGTTTTGTTAGAATTACCAATTTCCCATTCTATTATCGTGGTGAGGTATACGATCCATTTTATGGTAATACATTAAGTGATCAAGATTTTACAAATAAATTTGAAGATCATGTTAATAGTTTCTTTGATGCTATGCAAAGAACGAATGATAAGCGAATTAAAAATTTCCTCATTCAACGAATGAAAAATGAAATTAAAAGTGGATTTGATCCTGCACTTAGAGATATAAAATCTCGATATGTGTCACTTGAAGATGCGCTTATTAAAATTGTTAAAGCTTTAAAATGGAACATCCTAAAAGATGGGAAAGTATTATACAATTTAGAAATATTATTCTTATCAATGGATGATGTTGAAAATGCCAAATATGTTAATGACTTACGAAATAAAACACGTTTAGTTAAAAATATTGTGTTAAATAGCAAGATGAAAGAACGTTCAAAATATCAACTGAGTGATAATGAAGACTTAGTTGACCCGAATACAATTGTATTTGAAGCGTTTGGTGGTAAAAATTATAGCGATAGTCCTAAATATATTTATGAATACATGCAAAAACATTATCCTCATTTAAATTATATTTGGGTCTTTTCAAAACCAGAAAATAACAATATTCCAGGTAATGCTACTAAAGTGAAAAAAGGATCTCAAGCTTATTATGATGCCTATGCTAAAGCGAAATATTGGGTTACAAACGCTAGATTACCTTTATATTTAAATAAAAAAGAGAATCAAATGTATATCCAAACTTGGCACGGAACACCATTAAAACGTTTAGCTAATGATATGAAAGTGGTTAGAATGCCTGGCACGACAACTGCAAACTATAAGAAGAACTTCTATGCTGAAGCATCACGTTGGGATCGTTTAGTATCACCAAATAGATACTCTTCTGATATTTTTAAATCAGCATTTTGGATGGATGAAGACCGTATATGGGAGATTGGTTATCCGAGAAATGATGTATTAGTTAACCGTCAAAATGACACTGAATATATTGAACAAATTAAGCGTGACTTGAATTTACCTGCAGATAAGAAAGTTATCATGTATGCTCCAACTTGGAGAGACGATGAGTTTGTGAAAAAGGGACAATACTTATTTGATTTGAAAATTAATTTAGCTAATCTTCAAAAAGAAATAGGAGATGAGTATGTCATCTTATTAAGAATGCATTATCTAATTGCGAATGCTTTAGATTTACATGGATATGATGACTTTGCGATTGATGTATCAAATTATAATGACATTTCGGAATTATACTTAATTTCTGATGCATTAGTTACTGATTATTCTTCTGTTATGTTTGACTTTGGTATCTTGAAGCGTCCACAATTTTTCTTTGCATACGATATCGAAAAATATGATAAAGGACTTCGTGGTTTCTATATGGATTACATGAACGACCTACCAGGTGAAATTATTACAGACGAGTTTAAATTAGCTGAAGAGTTAAAACAAATTGATCAACATAAAGTGAAATATCAAGATAAGATAGAATCATTTTATAATGATTTTTGTTCTATAGAAAATGGAAAAGCATCTCAATATATTGGTGATTATATTTATAAAGATATTGAGAAAAAATCATAATTAAATTGAAAGTAGAAAGCACTAGAGCAGTAAATTTAACTCTAGTGCTTTCTATTGTACTATTTAAAAAATCTTTATTTTCTCGAACATTACCTCATGGTATAATTAAAAATATATTATTAACAGAACTTTTGGGGTTAATTAGTGAATAAAGTACGATTCTGTTGTATAGACATGCTATGATATTAATGGCAAAAAAATTAATCAGGTAGGTGCCTTATGTTTTTATTGGTTAACATCATTGGGTTACTTGCATTTTTGGGAATTGCAGTTTTATTTTCAAGAGATCGCAAAAACATCCAATGGAAATCTATTTTAATTCTTGTAGTATTAAACTTGTTTTTAGCATGGTTCTTCGTCTATTTCCAAATCGGGAGAACGATTGTAGAAGGATTAGCTTCAGCAATTGCATGGGTAATTCAATCAGCGCATACTGGAACAGGCTTTGCATTCAGCAGTTTCACTAGCGGTAAACAGATGGATATGGCGATTAGCGCACTCTTCCCAATTCTGCTTGTAGTACCATTATTTGACGTATTAATGTATTTCAATATTTTACCTAAAATTATAGGTGGTATTGGTTGGGTGCTAGCGAAAATTACGCGTCAGCCTAAATTTGAATCATTCTTTGGCATCGAAATGATGTTCTTAGGTAATACTGAAGCTTTAGCTGTATCAAACGAACAATTGAAACGTATGAATGAAATGCGTGTATTAACAGTGGCTATGATGTCAATGAGTTCAATCTCTGGAGCTATTGTTGGTGCATACGTTCAAATGATACCGGGTGATCTCGTATTAACAGCGATACCGCTAAATATTATTAATGCGATAATTGTATCTTCAATTTTGAATCCGGTAAGTGTTGAAGAACAAGAAGACATCATTTATAGCATCAAAAATAATGAAACGGTAGAACGTCAACCTTTCTTCTCATTTTTAGGTGATTCTGTACTTAATGCAGGTAAATTAGTATTAATCATCATTGCATTTGTAATTAGTTTTGTTGCTTTAGCAGACTTAATTGATCGCTTTATAAACTTAATTACAGGTCTAGTCGGTGGATGGATAGGCGTAAAAGGAAGTTTCGGTTTAAATCAAATTTTAGGTTTATTTATGTATCCATTTGCACTTTTACTTGGTTTGCCATGGGGAGAAGCATGGATTGTTGCTCAACAAATGGCTAAGAAGATTGTTACTAATGAATTTGTAGTTATGGGTGAAATTAGTAAAGTCGTTGATTCATATAGCCCTCACAGAAGAGCTGTTATTTCAACATTCTTAGTTTCATTTGCTAACTTCTCTACAATCGGAATGATTGTCGGAACATTAAAAGGGATTGTCGATCAAAAAACATCAGATTTTGTATCTAAATACGTACCAATGATGTTATTAGCAGGTATATTAGTATCATTACTTACTGCAGCGTTTGTCGGATTATTCGCTTGGTAAGAAGATACATAGCATGTTTGACAATTTAAAAGGATCGTGGAACATCATTCAATTTGAATTTCGTTCCACGATTTTTTTGAATTATTTCAGTAGATTTTAGTTAACATGATAAAAACCAAGTATGTAGGGTGAGGAGACACTCTATATACTTGGTTTTTATGGGAAATGAATATTAATGTACTTGTAACGGTAAGGACTAGGTACTGTCACAGTACTTCGAGCAAAATTTGTTTTGTTACTATAAACAACACAAAGGAGATAACTTCTCTTATTAAGAAGTTATACACATTATAGCAAATGTAATCGACAAAGTAAACAAAAAATTCAGAAAATTTATATTTGTTTTTAAATTAGTTCACTTAAACATGATGAAATAGAAATATACCTTGAAAATAATCTAGATATAGACTATTTCTAAAATGCATATTGTAGCTTCACTAGTGATTGTGATAACCTTTTTAATGATATTACATTAAAAGGGGTTGGTGTATGTGAATAAAAATATTAAAGATTTACTTTTAGTTATACTAGGCTCTTTCATATTTTCAGCTGGAGTTAATGCATTCGTTATCTCAGGTAATTTAGGAGAAGGTGGCGTAACAGGTATAGCCATTGTATTATATTATGCGTTTCACATTTCTCCAGCCATCACGAACTTTGTAGCAAATGCACTACTGATCATTGTAGGGTATAAATTTTTAAGTAAAAAAAGTATGTTATTAACTATTGTGGCAACTGTACTTATCTCAGTGTTTTTAAGTTTAACTGAGTCTTGGCACGTCGAAACTGGAAATATCATTATTAACGCTATATTTGGTGGCTCTTGTGTTGGGTTGGGCATTGGTATTATTGTTTTAGCTGGTGGTACAACTGCAGGGACAACGATACTAGCACAAATTGCTAATAAATATTTAGATGTAAGTACTGCATATGCGTTATTGTTTTTTGATTTGATTGTAGTACTCATATCATTAACTGTATTACCATTGCAGATGGCCTTAGTAACAGTTATATCATTATATATAGGTACCAAAGTTATGGAATATGTTATAGAAGGTTTAAATACTAAAAAAGCAATGACAATTATTTCAAGTAATCCTGACCAAGTAGCGAAAGCGATAGATGAACAAGTTGGACGAGGTCTCACAATATTAGATGGTCGAGGCTATTATAGTCGTGAAGAAAAAGACGTATTATATGTTGTCGTTGCAAAAACACAAGTGTCTCGAGCTAAGAAAATTATACGAAAGATTGATGATCAAGCCTTTTTAGTTGTGCATGATGTGAGAGATGTATATGGTAATGGCTTTTTAGCAGATGAATAATGAGAATGAATAAGGTTAGGTGTTTCAATATATTGGTGAAGGTGATATGACGACATCAATTAATGAAATACCTAACCTTTGTTTTGTTGATTACAAATAGTCAGTTATTTACAAAGATGTTATAATACCTCTATTGACTATGATAATTATTATCAATTGGCAAACTCAATCGTACACAAAGTTATTTATTATGAAAGTAGGGGAAGCATGAATCGTTTAAAAGCGCAACAAGTGGAAATTGGATATGGGGATCATACGATTATTAACAATTTAGATGTAGAAATACCAGATGGCAAGGTTACGTCTATCATTGGGCCTAATGGTTGTGGGAAATCTACATTATTAAAAGCATTGTCACGCTTATTAACAATCAAAAATGGCGAAATTCAATTAGATGGTGAAAATATTCATACGCAATCAACTAAAGAAATTGCTAAAAAAATTGCTATATTACCACAAACACCAGAAGTAGCAGATGGTCTTACAGTTGGAGAATTAGTATCTTATGGTCGTTTTCCGCATCAAAAAGGGTTCGGCCGTCTATCTGCTGAAGATAAAAAAGAGATTGATTGGGCTTTAAATGTTACTGGCACATCTGAATTTAGACATCGTTCTATTAATGATTTAAGTGGTGGTCAGCGTCAACGAGTTTGGATTGCGATGGCATTGGCTCAAAAAACAGACATTATTTTCCTAGATGAACCCACAACATATTTAGATATCTCACATCAATTAGAAATTTTAGAATTAGTTCAACAATTAAATAAAGAACAAGGTTGTACCATCATAATGGTCTTACACGACATCAACCAGGCTATTCGTTTTTCTGATCATCTTATCGCTATGAAGAAAGGTGAAATCATTGCTTGTGGCGCTACTGAAGACGTGCTGACTAAAGATATTCTAGAAAAAGTGTTTAATATTGATGTCGTACTTAGTACGGACCCTCGTACAGGTAAACCATTGTTAGTGACCTATGACTTATTCGAACGTAATTATTCATAATATATAGATAAACTGAGAAAAGGGAATTTTTATCATGATGGAGAAAGATAAAAAAGTAAACATAGGTTTTATTGGCTATATTATTTTAGTCTTTGTGTTGTTAGTAGGCGCATTGCTTGTATCTATCTTGATAGGTGAAGCGAAAATTAGTTTTTCAACTATTATGGATGCTATTTTTCATTATAATCCTAAAAATCAACAACATAATATTATTAGTGAGATACGTATACCGCGTGATTTAGGTGCGGTATTAGTTGGAATGGCATTATCAGTTGCTGGTGCTGTTATTCAAGGCGTAACTAAAAACGGACTTGCAGATCCAAGTTTAATAGGTTTAAACTCTGGGGCTTCATTTGCATTGGCGTTAACATTTGCTTTTTATCCGTCAGCACCATTCTTAATGCTCATGTGTGCAGGGTTTTTAGGTGCGATGTTGGGTGGCTTTATTGTCTTAACAATAGGTCGATCTAGACGTGATGGCTTCAATCCTATGAGAATCATTTTAGCAGGTGCTGCTGTAAGTGCACTTTTAACGGCTTTGAGTCAAGGTATTGCTTTAACATTTAAGCTGAATCAAACACTTACTTTCTGGACTGCTGGTGGTGTTTCAGGTACGACTTGGAAACAACTTATGTGGAGCGGACCTGTTATTATCATTGCTATTGTTATCATCATAACAATGAGTAAACAATTAACGATTTTAAATTTAGGAGAGACACTTGCTAAGGGCTTGGGACAAAATATCACGTTGATTCGTGGATTAAGTTTGTTCTTAACAATGATATTAGCGGGGGTAGCCGTTTCAATGGTAGGACAAATTGCGTTTGTTGGCTTGATGGTGCCTCACATTGTCAGATTCTTAGTAGGCACAGACTACGCAAAGGTATTACCATTAACAGCTTTAACAGGCGGTTTACTTATGATTTTAGCTGATACTGTTGCACGAATGTTAGGTGAAGCGCCAGTGGGAGCGATTATTTCATTTATCGGTGTACCTTACTTCTTATACTTAGTTAAAAGAGGGGGGCGCACAATATGATTCATCCTAAATTAAGACGAAAACAAATCGTTACTTTAGTAATTTTTTCAATATTATTATTAGTCGCATGTACATGGAGTGTGTCTTCAGGAGAATATAAAATTCCGGTTGATCATTTTTTAAAGACGCTCATAGGTCAAGGTGAATATTATGATCAATTAATCTTAATGGAATTTCGTTTTCCACGAATGTTAATTACTATTTTAGCAGGTGCTGCGTTAAGTTTAAGTGGTGCTATTATTCAAAGTGTCACTAAGAATCCAATTGCGGAGCCAGGTATTTTAGGTATTAATGCTGGCGGTGGTTTCGCCATAGCGCTATTTATTTCAATAGGACATATTAACCCTGATAATTTTGTGTATGTGTTACCAGTGATTAGTGTCATTGGTGGTGTAGCTACTGCAATTGTTATCTTTTTATTTAGTGTGAACAAGAGAGATGGCATTACACCTTCAAGTATGGTGCTAATTGGTGTAGGCATGCAGACAGCCTTATACGGTGGTTCTATTACGCTTATGTCTAAATTTAATGAAGATCAGTCAGAATTTATTGCTACTTGGTTTGCTGGTAATATCTGGGGTGATGACTTTACATTTGTAATTGCAACTATTCCATGGCTTATCATTATTATTCCATTTCTTTTATATAAATCTAATGTGCTGAACTTAATTAATACACATGAGCATATTGCAAAAGGACTTGGTGTTAAGGTTGAACGTGAACGTGTAATTTTATTCTTTATTGCTGTTGTTTTATCATCAATTGCCGTGGCTGTTGCAGGTGCTATTACATTTATTGGTTTAATGGGACCACACATTGCAAAATCAATTATTGGACCGCGTCATCAACTATTTTTACCAATTTCAATTATTATAGGTGCCTTCTTACTTGTTTTATCAGATACCATTGGTAAGGTTATTCTTGAACCGACAGGGGTACCTGCTGGTATTGTAGTTGCTATTATAGGCGCACCTTATTTCATTTATTTAATGTATAAATCTAAAAGTATTTAAAAATTGGTGCATTGAATAGTGATGCTGAAGGATAAAATATATGTAAGACATCGTTTCTAATTAGTTAAATATTAAACTTTTTACGATTGTAGTAATCTTCGTGGGAGTGGACAGACCTTATTAATGAATTTTACGCTGAAATTCTCTGTGTTTGGATAAGGACAAATTCTGTTCCATTTCCACTTTTTTATTAAAGTCGATTTATATGTAAATGATAGCGCATACATTGCGCTTGATTTATAATTAAATTGATAGGCCAAAGGAGGAGGTTACATATGAAAAAGCTAATAAAACAAAAAGAAAACTTTTTAAAAGATATGCTAGACGGTTTAAAAATAGCAAATAATGATATCGAAATCATTGCAGAAACTGTTGTCGTGCGACGTAAAAAGAAATCTAAAGGCGTAGCGATTGTTTCAGGTGGCGGTAGTGGACATGAACCGGCTCATGCAGGTTATGTTGCGCAAGGGATGCTTGATGCGGCGGTTTGCGGAGAAGTATTTACTTCACCAACACCTGATAAAGTGTTAGAAGCAATTAAGGCTGTCGATACTGGTGATGGTGTTTTATTAATTGTTAAAAATTATGCTGGCGATGTAATGAACTTTGAAATGGCGCAAGAAATGGCAGAAATGGAAGATATTCAAGTAGAGATGGTTGTCGTTAAAGATGACATATCAGTGTCTGAAGAAACGCAAAGACGTGGTGTTGCAGGCACAGTATGCGTTCATAAATATGTAGGCTATTTAGCTGAACAAGGTTTAGTTCTACAGGATATTAAAGAAAAAGCGGAAACAATAGCTTCACAAATTAAAAGTATTGGTATGGCACTGACATCACCAATGGTTCCGACAACAGGCCAATATGGATTTGATATTAATGATGAGGATATAGAAATTGGGATAGGTATTCATGGGGAAAAAGGAATTGAACGAATACACTATGAAGAAATCGATAGTATCGTTGAACGGTTATTAAGCCGATTACTTAAAGAAAATCAAGAGCAATCATTAATCGTTATAGTTAATGGGATGGGTGGTACACCACTATCAGAGTTAAATATTGTGACTAAATATTGTTCGCTTTATTTAGAAAAACAAAATAGAGATGTAGCGCAATGGTTTGTTGGTGACTATATGACTTCATTAGATATGCAAGGTTTTTCAATCACACTACTTCCTAATAATGAAGAACTACTCAAAGCTTTACAAGCACCTACTACGTCTCGCTACTTTTAAAAAGAAAACTACATTCAACTGAGGTGATTAAAAATGGATGTTAAAGATATGAAACAACGATTATTAAATTTAGAGGCAGTGTTTTCAGAGAAAGAAACATTATTAACGGATTTAGATAGAGCAATTGGTGATGGCGATCATGGTGTCAATATGTTGCGTGGATTTAAAAGTTTGAAAGATAAGATAGATGATAGTAGTATGTCATCGCTATTTAAATCTACCGGTATGGCATTAATGTCAAATATTGGTGGTGCATCTGGTCCATTATATGGATTTAGCTTTGTTAAGATGGCTAATGTTGTTAATGATGAAATGGATAAAGAAAATTTAAAAGCTGTTGTTACTGAATTTGCTATTGCGATTGCCCAGAGAGGTAAAGTACAACGAGATGAGAAGACTATGTTTGATGTTGTAGATCGAGCGCGTGAAGCTTTAGAAAATGATGAAACAATCACATTAGAGATACTACAACAATTTGCTACTGATACGAAAGAGATAGAAGCTACAAAAGGACGTGCAGCATACTTTAAAAAGGATTCAATAGGTTATATCGATCCTGGTGCTCAAAGTATGGTTTACGTATTAAGTGCACTGATTGGAGATGAGATTGAATGACAACAATTATAATTATCAGCCATAGTGAAGACATTGCGAATGGTACTAAAGCATTGCTTAATCAGATGGCGCAAGATGTTAACGTTATAGCTCACGGCGGTGTCGATGGAGGCATAGGTACATCATTTGATGATATTCAAAATATTATCAATAACTTAGATGATGACGCATTGTGCTTTTATGATCTAGGTTCTTCTGAAATGAATTTAGATTTAGCAATTGAGATGTATGAAGGACCACATCATGTTAAGAAGATAGATGCACCAATAGTAGAAGGTAGTTTTACTGCTGCAGTGAAACTCTCAGTTGGCGGAACAACTGATGAAGCGATACAAGAAGTCGGTCAAACTTCATTTAAAGAAAATACATTTGACTAATGTTTAAATAATCTGGGTGAATATAATAATCAAATAAATGCGCAAAATAAATTTTACAATTAAGTAATTTATAAAATGAAAATGACAAATGATTGTGATAAAATAGATTATTATAGTAAAGCGAGAGAGTAGGTGGACAAGGTCATGCAAAGTAGCATCAAGGAATACGTTTTAAGTGGAGAATTTGAACAAGTTAGACAACTAATGACCAAAGCAGACTTTTTAGATTTTGAAGAAGCCTACATTTCATGTGCACATGAAAATGAAAGCATGATGTTTTATACTTGTATTTTAGATATGATTAAATTTGAAGAAACGTCTGAATTGCATGATTTAGCATTTCTATTACTTGTCTATCCTCTAAGTGAGATAGAAGGGGCATTGGATTCTGCTTATTACCATGCACAAGCGTCCATTCAGTTGACGAATGGTAAAGAAATTAAGAGTCTATTACAAATGTTATTATTACATGCCATTCCAGAACCTGTTATTACTGATACTGAAGCTTTCAAAGTTGCTAAACAAATTTTGAAATTAGATCCAAGTAATCATGTTGCAAGAAATGCACTTAAAGAAACAGCTAAACGTATGGATAATGTTGTTATTGATATTAATGAATTACAACAATATGGAAATTCTAATTAATCAGCATGTAAATGATTGCATCATTGTACAAATAATTACTTTCTAGATTTTATATATGGTAGTGGGACAGAAATAGTATTTTTCAAAATTTATTTCGTTGTATCCCCAGATTGCTTAGCTTGTAGAATTTCTTTAGGAAATTCTCTTTGTTGGGGCCGCCTACCAGGTAAGGATGACTAGGTTTGAGAAAACTTGATTCAAGGTCAATTTCAAATCAGTCAGCTATTGCCAAATTGGTAAAAAAGTCTGAGACATTTAATTTTGTCTCAGCCTTTTTAATTCAAGTCATTTTTAAATTTAATTATTTATTTAAAAAAACTAATGACTAGTGCGATAATAGCCAATATTAAACCTGCAATTACTCCTAAACTTATTTTTTACCTCCTCTATAATGATCGCTATTATTTGTTTAAAGATGTAGATATGATGTTCACCATTAATCTAAAATTAAATATGATTTACTAGTTACTTATTTATGAGAAATAAGATAATCATAATAATTTTTAAAGAATTTTAAATCCTTAACAAGTGTATATAGCATAGTGTTTATAGCCGATAAACGCCGGTTCGTAACCTTTATGCACTGTTGCATATTATTTGAAGTGCGTTATAATGCACAATGTGTCAAATTTAAGGAGGTTATATTTTCGCATGGGATTAAATAAAGAAGCTGTAAAAATTGGTTTCGCCTATGTCGGCATTGTAGTAGGTGCCGGATTCTCAACTGGACAAGAAGTTATGCAATTCTTTACACCGTATGGTTTATGGTCTTATATTGGTGTACTTATTTCAGGTTTGATTCTTGGTTTTATAGGTAGACAAGTTGCTAAAATAGGTACAGCATTTGAAGCTACGAATCATGAGTCAACATTAAAATATTTATTCGGAGAAAAGTTTAGTAAAATCTTCGATTATATATTAGTATTCTTCTTATTTGGTATAGCAGTCACTATGATTGCAGGGGCAGGTTCAACATTCCAAGAGAGTTTTGGCATACCTACGTGGTTAGGTGCCTTAATTATGACTATTGTCATTTATTTAACATTATTATTAGACTTTAACAAAATCGTGAGGGCACTTGGTATCGTTACACCATTCTTAATAATTATGGTAATACTTATTGCCATTTACTACTTATTTGCAGGTAGCGTTCCTTTAAATGAAGTTAACAGTACTGTTGATAAAACAAGTGTATTTTGGGGTATAGTTAGAGGATTAATGTATGGTGGTCTAGCTTTTGCAGTGGGCTTTAGTACAGTTGTTGCAATTGGAGGCGACGCTTCTAAACGTAAAGTTTCAGGTGGAGGTGCAATGTTTGGCGGTGTGATTTACACTATCTTACTTGCTCTAATTAACTTTGCACTACAATCTGAATATCCTAAAATCAAAGATGCTGAAATTCCAACAATAACATTAGCTAATGCTATTCATCCATGGATTGGTCTTGTTCTAACTGTCATCATGTTAGCAGTTATGTACAATACAATCTTAGGGCTATGCTATTCATTCGCAGCACGTTTTACAGAACCATATAGTAAAAAGTATCACATCTTTATCATTATTATGATGATTGCTGCATTTATTTTAAGCTTTGTAGGTTTCGCAGACTTAATTAACTTCTTATATAACATTATGGGTGTTGTTGGTCTGTTTATCGTAGTTGCAGTATTAATTAAATACTATGTACGTAAGAGTGATAATAAAGATCATATAGCATAGATTTAAAATAGCAATACTTTACAATTGAAAGTGAATGTTTTAATCTTAAAAGCAATTCGTATGATTATACGGGTTGCTTTTTCTATTGAATGAATAAGCAAACTTTCTATAATCAATTGAAAGGAACGTAGGGAATGAATACTCAGAAAAAATGGACGATCATCACAGGTGTCATTATAGTGATTGTGAGTGTTGTAGTTGCTTGGGGACTATACCACCATCAACAAGAGAGTGAGAAGAAAAAACAACAACGTGAAAAAGTTCAAATTAATAATCCTAACGTCAAATTATTTCAAAATATTACCTATAATAATCATCTTCCTGAAAGCCAACTCGACATTATGATGCCTGACGATATAGACAAGGATACTAAATTGCCAGTTATCTTCTGGATGCATGGAGGGGGTTATGTTGCAGGTGATAAACAATATAAAAATCCATTGCTATCGCAAATTGTGGAACAAGGCTATGTAGTAGTGAATGTTAACTATGCTTTAGCACCTAATTATAAATATCCTACGCCACTCATTCAATTTGATGATGCAATTCAATTTATTAAGCATAATAAAGACCGCTTCCCAATTGATTTAGATCAAGTTGTTATAGGCGGTGACTCTGCCGGTGCACAACTTACAAGTCAATATGTTGCTATGCAAACAAATAGTTCACTACGAAGTGAAATGGGATTTGAACAGCGTTTTACACCATCACAAATAAAAGGCGCTATCTTTTTCGGTGGTTTTTATGATATGAAGACAGTTAGAGAAACGGAATTCCCAAGAATTCAAATGTTTATGCATAGTTATACTGGTGCAACAAAATGGGAATCAGAATTTCAAAATATTTCTCAAATGTCAACAATTAATCAAGTGACTAAAGATTATCCTTCAACGTATCTATCAGTAGGTGATGCTGATCCTTTCTACAGTCAAAATATTGAATTTTACCGTAAGTTGAAGGAAGAAGGCATTCCTGCTAGTACATTGTTCTATAATGGTTCACATCATTTACATCATCAATATCAATTTCATTTAGAGAAGCCAGAATCTAAAGAGAATATGAAACGTGTACTCGCATTCTTAAGCAGAAATACTTCATCATCTGGTGTAGAACAAAATCAGCAATCTCCATTTGATGGTTCTACGAGTTCGGATAAAAGTTTCTCATTATCACCTTACTAACCACGATGAAGTGATAAAATTATCAAACTTTATTAGTGACAACACTATAGCTAAGAATAAAAGGCTTATTTCCTAAATGTTAAATCATTAAGGAAGTAAGCCTTTTTAATTTCTATTAATCTATGATAGTGCTATTTAATTACTATAGGTATATTGTTATTTAATCTAACATTTTAGTAATGTTGTTTAATATTATTGAGACTAGAGTATAATATAATGATATTAAATTTAAATACTAAATAAGCAGTTTGGCCATGACATATTTATTGAAGTATTGACCATTAATGTATAGCTTATCATTTAATTCGCCCTCAATATTAAATCCAGCAGCTTTAAAGAGTTCAACTGCGCGCGCGTTTTCAGGGACAACGGAAGCTTCGATACGCCTAATATCATGGTTGATTGACCAAGCTTCAGTCGCATTTACTAAGGCCATACCTATGCCATGTTTCTGATATAGTTGTCTAACACCAATTGTGATAACTGCTTCGTGACGTTTGCGCTCAAAATCTTCAGTTGTAATGAATGCGTAACCAACCAGTTGATCATCTTGCTCTGCAACATAAACAGTATTTCTTGGAGAAGTGATAATGCGTTCTAAACGATCACTAACACTTGAGATGCTGGGCGTATATTCACCCGGGTTATATAATGTATATTCAGATTCATCATAAATTTTACTTAATAATTTAATAAAGTCTTCAACGTCTTTTATACTAATTTCACGAATAATATGAGCCATAAGGCTTCCTCCCAAATTAATAAACTATTGTGTCTTACGTGGTATTATAGCAATAAATCTTAGATATACATAAAATAAAAAACTTTTAAACTAAAGGGGTAATCTTAAATATGAAACCGAATATACTATTAGCAGGTGGTAGTGGTTATATTGGTAAGTATATAAGTAGTGTTATTGAAAAAGATGCAAACATATATGCCCTATCAAAGTATCCAAATACTAAAAAAGAAGATAATGATCGAATTATTTGGTTGAAAAGAGATATTTATAATTATACTGATGTTGTAAAAGGTATGGAAGGTATGGACATTGCTGTTTTTTATTTAGATCCTAATAAGAATTCAGCAAAATTAACGCAAGCAACGGCACGAGATTTAAATTTGATCGCCGCAGATAACTTTGCCAGAGCAGCAGCTCAACAAGGTGTGTCTAAAATAGTATATATAAGTGGTAGTCGATTTGATAGTGAGACAGTACAAAGGCTAGAGAATTACGGTGTTCCTGTGGAAAAGACAAACACACAAATTAAACGACCGCATATAAATGCTGAATTACAGATGTCTAAATATGATGATATAAGAACAGCGATGCGAATGATATTACCTAGGAAATGGACATTATCCTATTTAGTAGACTACTTTATGAAATGGCTTAATGATACACGTGGTACATTCATGCACACATATAAAGATAATGATAGATACATTGTTTATGCACGAAAAAAGTCTAAACCATTATTAATTATGGAAAAAGTTGAAAACGACTCGGGACTTATAACATTACACTTGATTTCAGGTTCAATGATAAAATCTAATCAAAAGAAACAAGGTAAATTAGAATTTAGGCAAATTAAAGGGACAAGATTGGTCATTGTTCATTTATATGATTATATTCCGAAATTACTATGGCCAATTTACTACTTCGTTCAAGCACCATTACAAGGTTTGATTATGCGAGGGTTTGAAATTGATTGCCGAATTAAACATTTTAACGGACGGGTTCAATCAGGGGAAAAAATGAAATATACAAAATAATAGGTGATAAAGTGATGCAAGTATTATTAGTAGAAGATGATCAAACACTCTTCCAAGAATTGAAAAAAGAATTAGAACATTGGGATTTCTTTGTGACAGGTATAGATGATTTTAGTGCAGTAATGGATATTTATGAAGAAACAAATCCTGAGATTGTTATTATGGATGTTCAATTACCTAAATACGATGGGTTTTATTGGTGCAGAAAGATTAGACAAGTATCTAATGTCCCCATCTTATTCTTATCATCACGTGATAATCCGATGGACCAAGTTATGAGCATGGAATTGGGAGCCGATGATTATATGCAAAAACCATTCCATACAAACGTCTTAATAGCTAAATTGCAAGCCATTTATCGACGTGTTTATGAATTTGGAGCAGAAGAAAAGAGAACATTGAATTGGCAAGATGCACTTGTGGATTTATCAAAAGATAGTATTCAAAAAGGTGATTCAGTTATCTATTTATCGAAGACTGAAATGATTATTTTAGAAATGTTAATTCAAAAACAAAATCAAATTGTTACTAGAGATACCTTAATTACTGCGCTATGGGATGATGAAGCGTTTGTAAGTGATAATACGTTAACTGTTAACGTTAACCGTTTGCGTAAAAAATTATCTGATATCGGTATGGATACACAGATCGAAACTAAAGTAGGTAAAGGTTACATGGCACATGAGTAACTTGAAGTGGTTTTGGTTATTCCTCAAAACGCGAAGTAACTGGATTTTTTGGATTGTGTTTCTACATGTGATTTTATTAGGTATGGCTTACATTGATTATGATATTTCCATCGAGAGTATAGGATTTATAGTAACTTTAAATCTCGGTCTTACAGCGATGTTTTTAATTTTTACTTTTTTAAAAGAAGTAAAGCTATATCAACATTTATATAATAATAAAGAAATTGAAGAAATTAAGCATAAAGATTTAGCGGAAGATCCGTTTCAAAAGGAAGTTGTTAATTATCTTTATCGCAAATTAACGAGTCAAAAGGAATGTGTTGTTGAACAACAATTACACATACAATCGACAGAACAATCTCTAACAGAATTTGTTCATGATATTAAAACACCTGTGACAGCGATGAAGTTGTTAATCGATCAAGAAGAAGAGGGGACACGTAAAAAGTCATTATTGTATGAATGGGCACGTATTAATGAGTTGTTAGATAAGCAACTTTATTTAACGCGTTTAGAGTCTAAAAATAGAGACATGTATTTTGAAGAGACATCACTGAAGCGTCTTGTGATTGATGAGATCCAATTAACACGTCACATTAGCCAAGCCAAAGGTATAGGCTATGATTTGGATTTAGAAACAAACTTAGATGTATACACGGATGTGAAGTGGTGTCGCATGATGATTCGCCAAATTTTATCTAACTCATTAAAATATTCTCAAGAACAAGATATTATTATTCGTTCTTATACAAATGATGGTCATGTAGCATTAGAAATTAAAGATTTTGGTAGAGGTATCAGTCACAAGGATTTACCACGTATATTTGAGCGTGGTTTCACTTCGACTGCGAATCGTAATGAGACAACTTCTTCAGGAATAGGGCTATATCTGGTTAACAGTGTAAAAGATCAATTAGGTATTAATGTTCAAGTAGAATCTACAGTGGGACAGGGGACTACTTTTGTATTAACTTTTCCAAAACAGAATGAATTGATGGCCCGTATGACCCAAGTGACAACAATGTTACCTTAAAACTTAGATTTGTTACTCCATCTTCATTTCATCAAAAGCGATAACTTTTATAATTAAACTGATTAAAGTAGTGAGATGTTTCTAAAGTAAACGCACATGCAGATAAAATGAATGGCGAGGTGAATAAAACCGTGGCAATATTACAGGCAAAGCAAATTGCCAAAACTTATGGAAATAAACAAACTGAACAAGAAGTTTTAAAAGATATAGATCTGTCAATTGAAGCGGGAGAGTTTGTAGCTATCATGGGGCCATCGGGATCAGGCAAGACAACGTTATTAAACGTGTTAAGTTCAATTGACTATTTAACACATGGTTCTATTATTTTAGATGGTCAACAATTAGAGAAATTATCTAATAAAGTGTTGTCTGAAATTAGAAAAAAAGATATTGGTTTTATTTTTCAAGAATATAATTTATTACATACGTTAACAGTTAAAGAAAACATCATGTTACCTTTATCAGTTCAAAAGTTAGATAAAAAAGAAATGAATGAACGCTATCAACGTATTACACAGGCTTTAAATATTTTTGAAATTAGTGATAAATATCCATCAGATATTTCTGGTGGACAGCGACAAAGAACATCCGCAGCGCGTGCATTTATTACGTATCCTAAGATTATTTTCGCGGATGAGCCAACAGGGGCACTTGATTCTAAAAATACTCGCGATTTATTACAACGTTTTCAAAAAATCAATGAACTTTATAACGCAACGATAGTAATGGTAACGCATGATCCTTTGGCAGCAAGCTTCTCAGAGCGTGTGATTATGTTAAAAGACGGGCAGATATTTACTGAAATTTATCAAGGTGAAGACGATAAAAATGTCTTTCACAAGGAGATCTTACGTGCGCAAAGTATATTAGGTGGCATGATGTATGAGTTTTAGTCAAATTATATGGAAGAACTTTCAACAGAATATAATTCATTACGCGATTTATATCTTTTCACTTGTATTAAGTATCGTGTTGTTTTTTAGTTTTATAACAATTAAGTATGTGCACCATTTAAATGTGCATCAATCGTTGTCAATGATACAACAAGGAACACAAGTGGGGAGTTATTTTTTATTTATCATTATTGTTGTATTTATTATGTATACGAATATGTTGTTTATTAAACGACGTAGCTATGAATTCGGATTATTGCAAACGATTGGTTTAGGTAAAAAGAGTATTATTTATATGCTAATGCTTGAACAATTACTTATTTTTATTATAACCGCGATATTAGGTATGATTATCGGTATTTTAGGATCAAAAATACTATTAATGATTGTTTTAAAATTATTAGGTATACATACTTCTGTATCAATCATTTTTAGTTTTCAAGCGATTGCGCAAACTTTATTTATACTTGTCATTGCTTATATACTTATCATTATTCAAGCGTCTATTTATTTAAGTAAATCTTCAATTAAAAGTTTAATGGCCTCTCAAGACAGTAAAGAAGATAGTCACATCACACTTACATTAGGAGAAGTTATATTAGGTGTTTTAGGTATTGTATTGATATTAACAGGTTATTATTTATCGACACGTTTTGTCGAGATTGTAGATGATGTGATACTACCGTTTGTTATTCTAATTCTTACTGTTTTAGGAACTTACTTTTTCTTTCGAAGTACGATTTCTCTCATTTTAAAGACGATTAGATATCTTAAAGGTGGTAATGTTTCTGTAAATGATGTTATTTTTACATCATCACTCATGTTTCGAATTAGAAAAAATGCATTTTCATTAACTGTAATGGCAATCATTTCAGCAATAACTGTATCTGTATTGTGTTTCGCTGCGATTAGTAGGGGCTCTTTGACAAATGAAGTTCTATTAGAATCTCCTCATGAAGTTACACTGAAAGAAGAAAAATTAGCTAATGAATTAGGTTTTGAATTAAATCGGCATCATATTCCTTACCATTACGACTTTAAACAAGTTGTTTATTCTCAACTATACAAAGATCATTTATTTGATAAAAATCAGGTGCAACCATACGCGATTACTGTAACGAGTGAAAAATATTTCCCTAATGTTTCTATAGAGAAAGGTGAGGCTAATTTAATTATGCCTGAAGGGTTAATTCATGATTTATCGAATCATACACCCCATGGTACGGCTTCTATAGGAACTAAAAAGCATCATGCAAATATTAAATTGAATAAAGTGATGGATAAAATTTATTTTAAACAGAGTATTGACTTAGGAGGTCCTACTTTAGTTTTAAATGATACAGATTATAACTATTTGAAAGCACATGCGAAAAATAAATATATCGTTTCACAATATGGTTTTGATTTAAAACATAAAAGAGATATACCAAAACTTGAGAGTATAACAAAGGGTCTTGATGGTAATGTTCAAACGCGTAGTGAAGTGGTGAGCGAAGTATCAAGTTTGACTGGAATATTGTTATTTGTAACATCATTTTTAGGAATTGCATTTTTAATCGCTACAGGGTGTATTATTTACATTAAACAAATTGATGAAACAGAAGATGAGTTAGAAAGTTATTCTGTATTACGTAAATTAGGTTTTATTCAAAAAGACATGGCAAAAGGGTTAAAACTCAAAGTGGCATTTAATTTTGGTATACCACTAATTATTGCCTTACTACATTCTTACTTTGCGGCAGTGGTCTTTATGAAGGTTATAGGCTTTGATAATAAAGTTCCTATTTTCGTTGTAATGGGTATTTATACAATCATTTATAGTATTTTTGCAGTTATCGCCTATAATCACTCTAAAAGAACGATTAATCACTCAATTTAAGTCAATATTTACCTAATATTTCGTATTTGTAAAGAATTTGTAAATGTAATTGTGGTTATGTAAATTTTGTGATATTTTCAAATAGGGACAAATTCAGTAATGGAGTATTACGTGAATAACAGTAAAACATTATATTTACATAAAATTTACAAATAGTCAGAAAATAGACTCTTTGAATGTTCTTATTGTAAATGTATTCTTTATCTAAAGTTGTCTTACAATAATAAAAATTTACAAATGTGATTGGAAACGATCGCTATAATGGAGGCTTTATAATGTTTACTAAGAAAAAGGATAAGTTCATGGTTCAATTAGAGGAAATGGTATTTAATTTGGACCGTGCTGCAGTTGAATTCGGGAAAATGGATTTCAATACGCACTTAGATTTAAAAGCTTATTCTGACAATATCAAGACATATGAGTCACATGGTGACGAATTAATGCATCAAGTTATTGCGGATTTAAATCAAACATTTATTACGCCAATTGAACGTGAAGACATTCTATCTTTATGTAATGCAATTGATGACGTTCTTGACGCAATGGAAGAAACTTCAGCAATGTTTGAAATGTATTCAATTGAATATACAGATGAATACATGGCAGAATTCGTAGAAAATATCCAAAAAGCAGTAGCGGAAATGAAATTAGCTGTTGGTTTATTAGTTGAGAAGAAATTATCTCACATGCGCATTCATTCTATTAATATTAAAGAATTTGAAACAAATTGTGATGGCATTTTACGTCAATCTATTAAACACATTTTCAACAGTGAAACAGATCCAATCACACTAATTAAAATAAAAGATATTTATGAAAGCATGGAAGAAATAGCAGATAAATGTCAAGTTGTAGCAAATAATTTCGAAACGATTATTATGAAAAATAGCTAAGGGAGTTTTAATTTATGGAATATGTATTAATTATCACTATAGCTATCGTTATATTTTCTTTAATCTTTGACTTTATCAATGGATTCCATGATACAGCCAACGCGATTGCTACAGCAGTATCGACACGTGCATTGACGCCTAGAACTGCAATATTTTTAGCGGCAATTATGAACTTTATCGGTGCTTTAACATTTACTGGTGTTGCTGGTACAATCACAAAAGATATTGTTGATCCATTTAAATTACATAATGGTTTAGTAGTTGTATTAGCCGCTATTTTAGCAGCAATCATTTGGAATTTATTAACATGGTTTTATGGTATTCCAAGTTCATCATCTCACGCATTAATAGGTTCAATCGCTGGTGCAGCGATTGCAGCACAAGGATTTGGTGTACTTCACTATCAAGGTTTTACTAAGATTATTATTGTTTTAATCATTTCACCAATTATTGCATTTTGTGTTGGATTCATTATGTACACGATTGTTAAAATTATCTTTAAAAATGCTAACCTTACTCGAGCGAATCGTAATTTCCGATTCTTCCAAGTATTTACAGCAGCATTGCAATCGTTCTCACATGGTACGAACGATGCACAAAAATCAATGGGTATCATTACATTAGCTTTAATCGTTGCTAATATTCAAGATCCAACAAACGTTGAGCCGGCATTATGGGTAAAAGTTGCCTGTGCAACTGCAATGGGTCTAGGTACTGCAATGGGTGGATGGAAAATTATTAAAACAGTAGGCGGAAACATTATGAAAATTCGCCCAGCAAATGGTGCTGCTGCTGACTTATCATCAGCATTAACAATATTTGTAGCTTCATCATTACATTTCCCATTATCTACTACACACGTTGTATCATCATCAATTCTTGGTGTAGGTGCTTCTAACAGAGCTAAAGGTGTTAAATGGAACACTGCACAACGTATGATAATTACATGGGTTATTACATTACCAATCTCTGCGATTTTAGCAGCATTGATATTCTGGGTTATGAACATTTTCTTATAATATAGGCTCTATAATAAATTGGACTGATGACTAA
>NZ_KV840105.1:0-277 GCF_001839115.1 Staphylococcus sp. HMSC62B09 | reverse complement strand
TCTAAAACTGCAAGTTTTGTTTTATTAGAAATAAAACAATGAGCGTCGACAATATTAGATTTAGCAGTAAAATGACTGTCACATGATTTACAATAAAATCTTTGTTTTTGAAGTTCTAAATAAGCGGGCATTTCCATAATTTTAAGTAAAGTAATCGTTGAGGTTTTCTTACCATTTTTTACTATTGAGAAATTTTCATTTTTAGTTGAACAATTTTCACAATGTGTAGGTTGATAAGTGAGCTCGGCATAGTAAAATAAGCTCATTCGTCCTTTAT
>NZ_KV840104.1:0-509 GCF_001839115.1 Staphylococcus sp. HMSC62B09 | reverse complement strand
CAGCATGGCGATATCTAATTGTGACGCTTTATCTTTTCCCTTATATCTTATTTAGTTTGCTTATATATGTCATTTTAAAGGCGTATGAGCGACTTTAATTATATTGCTTATCAAAAAGAGTTTGAGACATTTAAAGAAGATTTACATCAGCAACATGTGGTGTTTAATGATAAGACTATAGGGGTATAAAATTATTAATTAAAGATACAGACAATCAAGGAGGAATTTTAAATGGCTGAAGATAAATTTGAACAAGCAAAAGGTAGCTTAAAAGAAACTGTTGGTAACGCAACTGACAATAAAGATTTAGAAAAAGAAGGTCAAAACGATAAAGCTTCTGGTAAAGCCAAAGAAGCAGTTGAAAACGTTAAAAATAAAGCTAACGACCTTATCGATAAAGTAAAAGGTAATAACGATAATAAATAATTTGTTTATATCATAAAGAGTCCGGGACATAAAGTTCTTGTATAAGTGAAAAAAAGACAATTTCTATTGAAATAATATAGAAA
>NZ_KV840103.1:0-740 GCF_001839115.1 Staphylococcus sp. HMSC62B09 | reverse complement strand
ATGTGCTTTTTGTAGGTCTGATTGATGATTTTGAAACTGTTTAACTAAATTTTGTGTCTGTGATTTCACATCTTCTAATTCTTGTTGGATTGCTGATTGAAAATCTTGTTTTAAATTATCGTTATTAATACGTTCCACATAGTGTTTTGCAACGCTAATAAATCTTTTTTGATTTTTTTCTGTGGCTTGATTAAAGTTCAAGGCCGTGGTCTCTATCGTTGTCAATAATTGTTCGTGACGCTTGTTTCGCTCGTTCTCTCTCTTTTCGATCTCTTCGAGCCTTTTCATCAGCAAGTCTTGCTGACTCTGCAGCTTGTCGGCGACGCTTAAGCTCATTTGTGTCTTGGGCGAATTTATCCCAATCTGATTGAGTGACGCCTGTATCTCGTTGAGTTGGTTCATCACGGTTTGAAGTTGGTCGTTTTGGCTGGATGTCGTTGTCATCTTCTCGTTCTTGCTGTTGTCGTTGTATTTGTCTTTCAAAGCCATCTTCTATACCCCCTTTGTTATAATCTTCACCTAATCGACGGCCACGGACTTTTTTATCTTCAGCTAGATGTCGATAGGTAATGCTCTTAGGTGTAACTCGTGCAATTTCAATGCCATATTGACTTAAATGGTCTTTAAATTCGTCCATATTTGTGGCTGTTGATTGGTCAATTGCTTCACGTATTTCATCTTTCCATGAATATTGGGCGGTTGATTTTGTATTAGGGTCAGCAATCGCTTTTTCTGTTTGT
>NZ_KV840102.1:0-6367 GCF_001839115.1 Staphylococcus sp. HMSC62B09 | reverse complement strand
TGGTTAGCTATATTTTTTACTTTGCAACAGAACCATTGTCTGCATCTGTTCTTTTAGACATTTAAGACCACGCCTTCATTTTATAAAAATACCTCTTTTATCATCTAACCAAAAATTAAATGTAAGATGTTTTTCACAATTATCAAACTAACTACAATAACAATAAAACTTGATATCTTATTTAAAATTATTATATATTTTCCAGTTTGATCTATAGATCCTAAAATCTTCCCTAATACAGCTAATAAAATAAACCATATCCATGAAATCATAATAGTAGAAATACTGAATAAGAATTTTTCTGAACCTGAATAAACAGAAGCGCTTGTTCCAATTACTCCTGCTGTGTCCATGATTGCATGAGGATTTAATAGTGATACAGATATAGCAAAGCCAATTTGCTTTTTAGCACTCATAGAGTCATGATTTTCTAAATTATTAGGTTTTTCATTCCATAATGACCACGCCATATATAATAAAAACATAAGGCCTATAATATATATGACTAATTGCAACATAGGTAAAGACATTAAAATCAATGAAACGCCTAAAACTGCAATTGTTATTAAAAATGTATCGCATAGTCCAGCTGTTATTATGACTGGTAAAGCTTTTGTAAATTTCTTTTGATTAGCTCCTTGATTAAATACAAAAACATTCTGTGCTCCTAACGGTAGAATTAGACCTAGCGCTAATAAAACACCATGTACGATTGGTTGCAACATAATACTAACTCTCTTTCATTTTACTATTGGGTGTACAAATATCTTTTACCACACTATAAAATCCTGGTAATGTAGTTTTGAAAAATCCTGTGCAATGATGTGCTTCTCTATATTTTTTATCTTGCATCAAAATAGAGTGTGCCTTTTTTAAATTATAGTGCGGAATAGCTGGGAATAAATGATGTACCAAGTGATAATTATCATGATGTAGGTGAAATAAAAGTATTGTCCAAGGCATACCAAACGTATTTCTACTTGCTGTTAATTCAGTATCATTGTTTAATCCTGAATGTTCTGCCATTTCTGCCCAGTAACGAATAATTTGAAAAGTTGTAAGAAGTGGTACAAACCAAAAGATAATAAGGTAAAACCAAAAATTAAATACTATAGATGTTGATATCAAAACCAACCATAAAATATTTCTAGTCCAAAGTTCTGACTTAGGTATGTCCTTACTATAAAGGTTAGCTGATACCGTACCTAGTATATACTTTGGCACATGAAACAGCAATAACACCTTTATAATGTGATCTTTTATAAATTTATTGATGTTTTCCTGTGGCTTATCTAGTCCAACAATACGATATCTTTTTGTATCAGGATCATTTTCTTCATCCCATAAATTCCTATGATGTTGAAAGTGAGAATTACAATATGTAGTAAAACTTGTAAAAATGGGGAATGCTATAAAAATACAAGTAATCCACTTATTATAAAATTTATTCGTAAATAATGAACGATGGCATGCTTCGTGCATTAAATTGTCAAAAGCTCGCATTCGACTTCCAATTAAAATAATACTAAGCAGGTAAACAAATATATTTCCTGTTGTTATGCTTAAATAAGCACTTCCAAAAATAACCAACCAATCAAAAAGTAAAGCAAAAATATTATGATAGTTATCTTTTTTCATCAAAGGTTTTAATTCTTTTTTGATTTCTTTAGAAAAAACTGCTTTTTCTAATTTCAGTGACATCATAACCCCTCCTTTGGATTGTATGTTATAATAATCTGAAATTTTAAAAAACTACCAGATTAAAGATAAAATTCCAACCAGATTTAAGGAGAAGAAGTATGGGAAATTTTCAATACAAAATGATAATAGATGATATTATTAATAAGATTAACAATGGCGAATTATCATCAGGAGATAAATTACCATCTCAAAGAGAAATTTCTCAATATTATAATGTGAATAGATCTACAGTTATACAGTCATTAGATATTTTGAAAAGTTATGGTATTTTGGAAACTATTGAAAAAAAAGGCGTTTATGTATCTCAATATAAATGGAATGCTTATATTACAAGTAATATTCATTGGCAAAATTATATAGGGAACAGCATGTCTAAAAGCAACCAATTTTATATTCAAAGAATCAATGAATTAGAATTCAATCCTAATATTATACGTCTAGGTACTGGCGAGTTATCTCCAAAGTTAATTCCAAATCATTTGTTCAAAGAAATAATATCAAACAGTATTAGTGACTCTATACAAACGAATTATGAGGAACCAAAAGGAAAATTAAGTCTTAGATTAGAAGTAGTAAATTATATGAAAAAAAGGGGAGTCATATGTGATGTGGATAACATATGTATCACTTCAGGTGCTGTTCAAGGATTAAAACTAATAGCTGATGGATTATTAGTTCCTCAATCTAAAATTATTATTGAAACACCTTCTTATATTAATTCCATACGTACTTGGCATAATATCAAATCGAAAATGATCCCTTTATCAATCAACTATATAAAGCGAAATATTAATAATATATTTAAAATAAGTAGTAACTACAAAAACAGCATATTTTATTGTATACCTACTTTACACAATCCTACTCAAAATACTTATACTAAAGAAGAAAAGCAAAAAATTATAGATCAATGTCAAAAAAACGGAATACCTATTGTTGAAGATAGTATATATTCTGATTTATGGTTTGATGAAAAAAGACCGATGCCCATGAAATCTTTGAAAAATAGTGACAATGTTTTATATTTAGGAAGTTTATCTAAAACGGTAAGTCCTGGTCTGCGTATTGGATGGATAGTAGCAGATAAAAATGTAATTAATCACTTATCTGATTTAAAAATGCAGAATGACTATGGTGCTAGTTCTATATCACAATATATTGCCACAAAATGGCTAAATACTTATCATGAAAAACATATATCTGAATTAAAATTAGAATTAAAAAAACGTAAAGATATATTTATAGACGCCCTAAAAACTCATTTATCTATGTATGGTAGTTGGAATGACCCTAGTGGATCATTTTATATTTGGTTTGAGTTCTCTATATCAATAAACGTAAAAAAATTGTTTAATGAATCTATAAAAGAAAATATACTTATACAACCTGGAGAAATATATGATTCTAACTACAAAAACTACATTCGATTTTCTTACTCATACATTGATGAGAATGATATTAATAGAAGTTTAAAAAAATTAAGTAATATTATTAAAAAAATTAGAAATTGATTCCTAAGAACTTTCTTTACTTTGCATTCCTCTACTAACCAGTGTTATAATTTGATTAACAAATAGTGTACTAACATGATAAACACCGAGCCCGATAACTACTGCGAATAGTTATCGGGCTCTTTTGGTGTATTAGCTATATGTCGTCGCTAAATTACTTTTCACGATTATTCAGCCAATGAGAAAATAACGTGAGTATAACTCCTACTATGATAGGAGCTATAATAGTTACAAATAGTGTACTGAACATGATGTCACCTCCTTCCATGCTAAATACAGCACAGAAGTGAACGACGACTTTTGTATTATATCATTTCTAATAATTGAGTTACAGATAACTTCCGATAAGTCATCTTATGTAGTGTTTTAAAACTGCTTGATTTCTTATAGTACTATACTTACAGAATCTAAAAACTCTATCAATGAAAAAAGAGATCTCATATATGAGACCTCTTTTTAATATCACTAAAAATTGAATTTGGGTTTATAAAACTAATATACGTAATAATTTTTATAAATATTTTGACTCTAATATTCTATGTTTGGTGCTTGGTTTACATGTTTTTGGTAACGTTTGAGTGCACAAAAACCAATAGTACTAATAATTGTTACTATTAATAATTTTTTCACGCTTAACATTCCTTTTTTAGCATTGTATTGTAGTCTACTTATTGTTTTGATAGTAATTTAATTCTAAATCTTTTGATGTCTGTTGACGGATTTTTTTCATTAACGCAGTATCATTAATGAGTGATTTACCATAAGATGGAATCATTTTTTGTATTTTAGGTGTCCATTCAGATTCATATTCAGGGAAGTTTTTCTCAAGTACTTCTAAAGCTACAGATACTGAAGTTGATGCTCCTGGAGACTCTCCTAATAAAGCTATTACCGAATGATCTTCAGAATTAACAACTTCTGTACCAAACTGAATAAATCCTTTACCATATTCGGGAGTATCTTTAATCACTTGTACACGTTTGCCTGCAGTGTATAACTGCCAATCTTCATCACGTGCTTCTGGATAAAATGTACGTAAATGATTCATACAACCTTCTTTAGTCATTAATATTTGATCAAATGAATATTTGATTAAAGGTAGGTTTTTAGCAGCAGCAGATAACAATGTTGTAATATTATATGGTTTGATTGATTTAAATAAATCAAGATTAGAACCATTTTTTAAGAACTTAGGACCCACACTAGCGAATGGACCAAATAATAATGTACGTTCACCATCAATATATCGAGTATCCAAGTGAGGTACTGTCATAGGTGGTGTGCCAGGTGGTTCTTTACCGTAAACTTTGGCATCGTGTTGGGCTATAATGTATGGGTTAGTACAAATTAAAAATTGTCCTGTAATAGGGAATCCGCCCAAATGTTTACTTTCTGGAATTCCAGTTTTTTGTAATAGTGGAATAGCACCACCACCAGCACCAATAAATACATAATCAGCAAGTTCAGTTTGAACATCACCGCTGTTACGTTGACGCACTTTAACTTCCCATTTACCATCTTTTCGATGGTTAAAGTCTATTACTTCATGATTATATTGGACATTGGCATTAGGATGTTGTTCAATATTTTTAGCCATTTTACGAGTAAGCTCTCCAAAGTTAACGTCTGTACCTTCGTTAATCTTACTAGCAGCCATAATATCACTTGAGCTATGACCCTCCATCATTAATGGAACCCATTTTCTCATCTCTTCAATATCTTCTGTATATTCAATATTGTCGAACATTGGAAAATCCTTCATAGCATGATAACGATCCTTTAAGAATTGAACGTTATTTTTACCTCTAACAAAACTAATGTGAGGTAATGGTTGAATAAATTCTTTAGGGTTAGAAATACTATTATTTTTAACTAAATGACCCCAAAATTGTTTTGAAATCTCAAACTGTTCATTAATTTCTTTTGCTTTTTCTATATCAATTGATCCATCAGGTTGTTTCACTGTATAGTTCAATTCACATAAAGCAGCATGACCAGTTCCAGCATTATGACGCTCATTTGAACTTTCGATACCAGGACGATCTAAACGTTCATATAGTTTTATATTCCAACTTGGTTCTAACTCTTTAAGCATAGAACTAAAAGTTGTGCTTAAAACACCAGCGCCAATAACAACAACTGTTTTTGACTCTTTTGTATTCATAATTGACTCCCTTCTTTTAAGTACAAATATCAGGATAATACAAAACATACAGAAATTAAAATACTTATTTTTAATAGGAACTATTCTTTTATGGAATAGATACATATTATATTGATAAAAGGAAGGTGGATATTATGGAGGTAAATTTACAAAAAAAATCAATAGAATCAATTCAACATTCACATTTAATAGGATTCTCATTAGTGAATTTCATTATTTTTGCAATTTACTATTTTATATATTCAGGCCCAGGTATAAAAGGTAATATGCCATTATATATGAAAATATATTTAATAGTATCATTATTATTATGGCTGATTCTTTATTTACAAGAACGCGAGTATATTTTTAAGAACTATAATCGAAAAAATTATAAGTTCAGAGTTGCAATATATATGAGCATCAATTTACTTTCAGGATACAACACTCCATTTTTAATTAGTACTGCTTATGCTTTTTATTTTGCAGATTCTAGAGACGATACTTTTACATATTGGTTGTTAATTTGTGGGCTCATAATAGTCTCTGCTATAGGTCTATTTTTATTTTGTTTAGGTGAATTTGAGATGTTTGGTATCAAAAACGGTAGCTTTATTAGAGTGATTGGAATTTTAACTATTTTATTATCATTTGGACTATTGTTGTATGTATCATTAATTCTTCCTGTTGATTCTGAAGAAAATCAAACGATTTGGATGGGAATGATAATGTTATTTTGTAGCCACTTGCTTATTGGACGAACATACTTTTACTTAGGTCTGTTAAATTATGACATTAGTGAAGATAGGCTGAAATTATAATAGAATTAGTGGTTCTGTTGCAAAGTTAAAAATCATGTAATATTTATACTGAAAAGCGAAAAATAATTAATACTAACAAAACGCTTTACTGTTAAAACAATATTTGCTTTTATAGTTTTGTATAGATTTGCATATAATTTTAACTTTGCAACAGAACCATTCAGCATATGTATTTATCAAACGTCTCATTA
>NZ_KV840101.1:0-251 GCF_001839115.1 Staphylococcus sp. HMSC62B09 | reverse complement strand
ATGAAAAAAAATAAATTAAAAAAGTATAACTTATTATTAAATATTTGTTTGATATCATTGAGCGTGTATTCAATAATTTTTATCGCTATTTTTCATATTCCATATGGCAAAACTATTTTCTTTGCTATTTATTTTATTATAATTATCTGTTTCTTCTTTATAGATAAAAAAATCGAAAAAGATAATAAAAAAGAAAATAAAGATGACTAGGCTATACAAACTAACTACCTATAAGAGTTAATTATGTTAAC
>NZ_KV840100.1:0-22267 GCF_001839115.1 Staphylococcus sp. HMSC62B09 | reverse complement strand
GGACTCATCAGTCCGATTTGACGTAGAGCCCAAAGTTTTACGCTTTGTCAGCAGTTTTCAACGTAACATAATAATACATTATGATAGTCGGTACTTCAGTCTACTAGAATAAGCCTACTGCATGGCCGTCTTCTGTAACGTCCATATTTAATGCAGCTGGTTTTTTAGGTAATCCAGGCATAGTCATGATTGCACCAGTTAATGCAACAATAAATCCTGCACCTGTTTTAGCCTCTAATTCTCTAATAGTAATATCAAAATCAGTTGGAGCACCTAAAGCAGTTGCATCATCACTGAATGAATATTGAGTTTTAGCCATACAGATTGGATATTGACCCCAACCATTGTCAGTAAATTCTTTTAGTTGTTTTTTAGCTTTTTTACTAAATGTAACTGAAGAACCACCATAGATATCTTTAACGATTGTTTCAATTTTTTCTTCTAATGATTGATCTAAATCATATAAGAATTTGAAATCATTTGGTTGTTCAATAACTTCAAGTACTTGGTTAGCTAATTCAACGCCACCTTTACCGCCTTTTTCCCATACTTCAGTTAAAGCGATTCTAACGTTATTTTCTTTAGCCCAAGCTTTTACTACTTCAGTTTCAGCATCTGTATCATGAATAAATGCATTTAATGCGATAACTGGTTCAACACCAAATTTACGGATGTTGTTAACATGACGTTCTAAGTTAACAATACCAGCTTTAACTGCTTCAACATTTTCTTCTTTTAAGTCATCTTTAGCTACGCCACCATGCATTTTAAGGGCACGAACTGTTGCAACTAATACTACTGCTGAAGGTTCAAAGCCAGCTTCTCTAGCTTTAATGTCGATGAATTTTTCAGCACCAAGGTCTGAACCGAATCCTGCTTCTGTTACAACGATGTCTGCAAGATCACGTGCTGTTTCAGTAGCTAAAATTGAGTTACAACCATGTGCAATGTTAGCGAATGGTCCACCATGAACTAATGCTGGTGTACCTTCAATAGTTTGAACTAAGTTAGGTTTAATAGCATCTTTAAGAATCATAGCTAATGCGCCTTCAACTTTTAAGTCTGCAACTGTAACTGGTTTACGATCACGAGTGTAACCAATAGTAATACGGCTAATTTTTTCTTTTAAGTCATTAATATTACGAGCTAAACATAAGATTGCCATTACTTCTGAGGCAACTGTAATATTGAAACCATCTTCACGAGGTACACCATTAGTAGGTCCACCTAAACCAACATTTACATGACGTAATGCACGGTCGTTCATGTCTAATACACGTTTCCATTCAACACGACGTACATCAATGCCTAATTCATTACCTTGATGGATGTGGTTATCGATAAATGCAGATAAAGCATTATTTGCAGTAGTAATCGCGTGGAAGTCACCATTGAAGTGTAAGTTAATATCTTCCATTGGTAATACTTGCGCATAACCTCCACCAGTTGCCCCACCTTTAATACCAAATGTAGGTCCTAATGCTGGTTCACGTAAAGCTACCATTACATTTTTCTTTAATTCGTTGAACGCATCAGATAATCCAACAGTAACTGTAGATTTACCTTCACCGGCTGGTGTTGGACTCATTGCAGTTACTAAAACGACTTTCCCTTTGTTGTCTTTTGGTTTGATTTGATTGATATCAATCTTAGCTTTATAGTGACCATATTGTTCTAAAGCGTCTGCTGGGATTCCAGCTTTTTCAGCGATTTCTCCAATAGGTTTTAGTTCTGATTGATTAGCAATATCTAAATCTGATAAATGTGCCAACTTATTTCAACCCCTTGTTATTTATAATTTGATTTATGTAAGAATACCTCAAATCAGTTGCTTAAGGTTTCTTTTAATCTTACATATTAATAATAACTAACAATGTAAGCGATGTCGAATTTTTGAGAGCGTTTCCAATGATTTGTGTAAAATTTAACTTAATTTTATGATAAATCTGCTAATTTAAATAAATTTATTTTATAAATCTAAAAATTTAAAGTAAAAATACATCATAATATGAATTCAAAAACCTTTATTTCGACTTAGGTCAACTATAAACATTATAAAAGCTAGGACCAATAATTGTCCTAGCTTAGTTACATTCATTAAAGTTTAATCTTCCATCGTACTTAAATCGCCTGCATCTAAATTAAGCTCCCAAGCTTTTAACACACGTCTCATAATTTTACCAGAGCGTGTTTTAGGTAATTTATCTTTAAACTCTATTTCTCTTGGTGCTGCATGACCTGATAGCCCCTCTTTAACAAATTTACGAATATCTGCTTTTAGCTCATCTGAAGGTTCATAGCCTTGGCGTAATGAAATAAAGGCTTTGATAATTTCGCCTCTGACAGGATCTGGTTTACCGATAACACCCGCTTCAGCTACTGCTTCATGCTCAACTAATTTCGATTCTACTTCAAATGGACCTACACGCTCACCAGCAGTCATAATTACGTCATCAACACGGCCTTGGAACCAGAAATAACCCTCTTCATCTTGATATGCTGAATCACCTGAAACGTACCAATCTCCAATAAAATAAGAATTATATTTTTCAGGGTTTTTCCAAATTGAATACATCATAGATGGCCAACCCTTTTTAATAGCTAAATTCCCCATTCTGTTCGGTGGTAATACATTACCTGAGTCATCTATAATAGCAGCCTCTATTCCCGGTAATGGTTTACCCATTGAACCTAATTTAACGTCAACTGCAGGATAATTCACAATCATATGACCCCCTGTTTCTGTCATCCACCATGTATCTAATACACGTTTATCATATACATCTTTAGACCATTTAATAACTTCAGGGTTAAGTGGCTCACCAACAGATAAAATTGATCGTAATGATGACAAATCATATTTTTCTACTACATCATCACCTGCGCTCATTAACATTCTTAATGCTGTAGGCGCAGTATACCAAATTGTTACTTTAAATGTTTCAATCATGCTATACCATTGTTCAGGAGAGAATCGACCACCCGCTATGCAATTTGTAACACCATTTAACCAAGGTGCAAACACACCATAAGATGTACCTGTAACCCAACCAGGATCAGCTGTACACCAGTAAATGTCACCTTCTTTTAAATCTAATACATATTTACCTGAAATATAATGAAGTAACATTGCTTTTTGAACGTGTAATACCCCTTTAGGTTGACCAGTAGAACCTGATGTGTAGTGTAAGATTAAACCATCATCTTCTTTTAACCACTCAATATCAAATTCTTCATTTGCTTGATTCAATTCTTTATTGAAATCAACATATTGTTCATCAACTTCATCGTCAACAACTACTATTGTTTCTAAGTGAGGTAATTTATCCTTAGGAATTCTGCCTAGTAAACTATTTGTAGTAACAATGACTTTTGCTTCACTATTTTCTAATCTATCAGTTACCGCTTTTTCCATAAAAGCTTCAAATAATGGACCAACGATAGCACCAATTTTTAGAATACCAAGAAAGGCAAAATATAGTTCAGGCGTTCTTGGCATAAAGATAAATACGCGATCCCCTTTTTGAACATTCGCTTTATCTACTAAAACGTTGGCAGCCTTATTTGATAGCACTTTTAATTCTTTAAAACTATATTGTTCTTTACGTTTTTCATCTCTATAATTAAGTGCAATTTTATCGCCTTTACCATTATCAACATGACGATCAATACACTCGTAAGCCATGTTTATTTTTCCTGTTTCATTCCATGAGAAAGCTTTTTTCACTTCATCCCAATCAAAGTCCTGATATGTCTTTTCATAATCTTGTAAATTATAATTACCTTGCTCGCTTTCAAATACTTCTACTTTCATTATAAAATCCCCCTCATTTAATGAAATCGCTTTCTTTAAAAAGTATTATACATTAATTTTTGTGTTATTCAAAATTTTTAGATAATTATTACAATTTAATTTGTTTATTTTTCTAAATAAATATAAAATAACTATAATAGTAGTTCGTATTGGGAGTGAGATGAATGAAACACATTAAAACAAACGTAACCAAGCACCTAACAATTACCAATAAGCATTTCATTATTGAAGGCCCTGTTTCATGTAATTATTTGAAAACGCTTTCTTTCGATGAGTCGTTAAATGCCTTTAGACCGGCAAAAGATCAATTTGACGCTTTGAAAGAAATTACGCAATTACCTGAAGGTCGTATATATATTGCTCGAGAAAACAAACATGTCATAGGGTATGTAACATATCACTATCCCGATGAATTTGAAAGATGGGCTGAAGGACAACTACCCTATTTAATTGAGTTAGGTGCTATAGAAGTGCATAGTGATTTTAGACAGTTTCATATAGGTGGTGAGCTTATTTCATTAAGTCTTTCTCAAGATGAGTTTGAAGACTATATTGTTTTGACAACTGAGTATTATTGGCATTGGGATTTGAAATCAGCTAAATTAGATGTTTTTGAATATAAAAAAATGATGCAAAAATTAATGTCTAAAGGTGGATTAGAAGTATTTGCTACTGATGATCCAGAAATTACCAGTCATCCAGCTAATTGTTTAATGGCGAGAATTGGTAACAGAATTACATTAGACCAGCAACAGTCTTTTGATGATTTACGTTATAAGAATCGATTTTTATTTTAAGATTTCTGTTAAAAATTTAAGGGGTATGATATTTATGCAAAATAATTTAAAAACGGGTTATGTCTATTCAGATGAACTATTAAAATATCGTTTTAATGATAACCACCCTTTTAATCAAATGCGATTAAAATTAACTACAGAATTACTCCAAATGATGAAATTGTTGAAGGTTGATCAAATCATTAATCCTAGAATAGCTACTGAAGAGGAATTGGCTTTAATTCATAAATATGATTATATACAAGCAATTAAACATGCGTCTCATGGAATTTTAAGTCCATCGGAGGCTAATAAATATGGATTAAATACAGATGATACATTCCAATTTCAACATATGCACAAGCATAGCGCAAGGATTGTTGGTGGTGCACTTAATTTGGCAGATGAAATAATGAATGAAAATATATTAAATGGTTGTCACTTAGGTGGCGGATTACATCATAGTTTACCTGGACGTGCCAATGGATTTTGCATTTATAATGATGTTGCCATTACAGCAAAATATCTTGCTACTAAATATAAGCAACGTGTGATGGTCATTGATACAGATGCGCATCATGGTGATGGGACTCAATGGAGCCTTTATACTGATAATACGATCATGTGTTATTCCATCCATGAAACAGGGAAATTTTTATTTCCAGGTTCAGGACATTACACTGAACGTGGCGAAGATTTGGGTTATGGTTATACAGTAAATTTACCGTTAGAACCTTATACTGAACATGATAATTATTTAAAAGTCTTTAAAGAATCCGTGACAAGTGTTATTAAGGCTTATAAACCTGATATCCTACTTAGTGTACATGGTGTGGATATTCATTACTTAGATCCTTTAACACACATGAGTTGTTCATTAGAAACTTTATACGAAATTCCATATATAATTAATAAATTAGCGCACAAATATACAGATGGAAAAGTTTTAATGTTTGGTGGTGGAGGTTATAATATTTGGCAAGTAGTCCCAAGAGCGTGGAGCCATATATTTTTAGCATTAATTAATAAACCCATTCAAGAAGGACCTTTACCAGAACAATGGATTAAAAAATGGCGTGCGTACTCACCAGTAAACCTACCTAAACATTGGACAGAAGATTATCGCGACTATCAAACAATACCCAGATCATATGAAATCTCACAGAAAAACAACGAACGAGCAAGTAGAATCGTTCATTGGTATACACACTAAGGGAGCGGTATGATGATTTAATTTTAAAATCATCATACCGCTCCCTTAAAACAATTATAATTGGAAAGTTTATAACATATCTTCTCAGTTTGTCAGTTGATATGTGTTAAAATTGTAACTATTAATAATAAATTATTTTTTTACTACTAGTCTTTGGTTGTACCTCTATACTCAATACGGTGAGGTAAAATAACATTAGGTTCTTCAATTTCTTCTTCGTTCATATATTTTGTTAATAGACGCATGCCTACAGCACCGATATCATATAATGGTTGAATAACACTAGATAGTTTTGGTCTTACCATCTCTACTAATCGTGTATTGTTGAAACTAACAATTTGTAAATCTTCTGGTACTCTAATACCAGCATCTAATGCACTATGCATAATACCTATTGCCTGTTCATCACTTATTGATAAAATGGCATCAGGTAAATCCCCTTTCAAATCCTCGAATACTTTAATACCGTCTTTATAACTTTCAGATCCAGAGAATTGCACAGTTTCATTTAATTTTAATTGATGACGATCCACTACTTCTTTAAGACCATTAAATACATCTTCTTGAGCTTTTTTAGAGTAATCACCGCTTACTAATGCAAATTCTTTAGCACCTGATTGAATTAGCTGCCCAGTAATTTCCATTGCTGCAGTTTTGAAATCAATATTAACAGAAGCGATATTGTCATCTTTTCCATTCGTACCTGATACGACGACTGGAACAGATGATTGATTAATTAAATCTTTAATTTCATCAGAAATCGTTCCACCTAAAAAGATAATACCATCCACTTGTTTACTTAATAAATTATTAAATATTTCTTTTTCTTTTTCAGAATCATTATCTGAGTTAGAAATTATAGAATGATATTTGTACATTGTTGCTATATCCTCAATACCACGAGCTAATTGAGAATAATAGATATTGGATATGTCAGGAATGATAACGCCTACTGTTGTTGTTCGTTTACTAGCTAGTCCTCTTGCAACAGCGTTTGGTCGATAATTTAATCTTTTGATTACCTCATTAACTTTTTTTCTAGTTTCAGGTTTAACATTTTGATTACCATTCACTACTCGTGAAACGGTTGCCATAGATACTCGGGCCTCTCTAGCAACATCATATATAGTTACTGTCATAACTTCCTCCTTGTAAGCGTTTTATTTGTTATTATAACGTGTTTTCATTTCATTTTCAAAGTTTACCACAAAATCGCTTTCATTCAAACCTATTGTTAATAATTTCACATTTATGTCAAATTTTATATTATTTTAATTACAAAGAGTGATTTGCCATATTATTCAATAAAAATGAAATCGTTGATTAATAAATAGAATAGCTAAAGTTTGACAATTTAAAGAGCTATTCATTATTACCAGAATTAGTATTATAAAACATACTTATAATTCAGTAAAACGAATAGCTCATGTATATCAATTATCTAATTAAGTGAACTTATTATTTTAATTTTTTTGAATTATATAATTCAGCTAATGGTTTCAATTCATTGTAAAATTGATCAAATTCATTTAAATCCATTTGTTGACCACTATCACTTAGTGCAACAGATGGGTCTGGATGAACTTCTGCCATTACACCATCTGCGCCAACAGCTAAAGCAGCTTTTGCAGTTGGTAACATAATATCTTTGCGTCCTGTGCTATGCGTTACATCTACCATTACAGGTAAATGCGTTCCTTGTTTTAAAATTGGAACAGCAGATATATCTAGAGTATTACGTGTTGCTTTTTCATAAGTACGGATACCACGTTCACACAGGATAATATTTTTATTTCCTTGTGAAGCAATATACTCGGCTGCAAAGGTAAATTCCTCTATAGTCGCAGACAATCCTCTTTTTAGTAGGATAGGTTTATCAGTTCTGCCAGCTTCTTTCAGTAATTCAAAGTTTTGCATGTTACGCGCGCCAATTTGAAATACATCTAGGTATTCATCAGCAACTTCAAAATCAGCAGGATTTACAATTTCACTAACAACATTAAGACCGAATTTATCTTTAACATTTTTTAAAATTTTAAGCCCTTCAACACCTAAACCTTGGAAATCATAAGGCGATGTACGAGGTTTAAATGCGCCACCACGAATGAATTTCTCACCCCTAGCTTGCAAATCTTTTGCGACTGCATCTACCTGTTCTTGAGATTCTACAGAACAAGGTCCAAATACAAATGATTTATTCCCATCGCCAATAATGCCACCGTTGTCAAATTTAACAATTGTATCTTCAGGTTTTAATTTACGTGATACATAAAGATGTTTTTCATTCTCAGATTTTTGCAAGTCAGTTGACGCTTTGAAGATTTCTTTGAATAGTTGCTTAATAACATTATCATTAAAAGGTCCTTGGTTACGATCCATTAATTCATTAATCATTTCCTTTTCGCGCTGTGGATCATAAACTTTTGTGCCTTGTTTTATTTTTTCTTCACCAATCTTTTGAGCTAACTCACCACGTTTAGATAATAATTCTAAAATTTGATTATTAATCGAAACAATTTCTTCTCTGTATTGTTCTAATTTCGTTGACATTACTACTCACCTCAATAAAAGTTACTTAATTAATTATATTACTTTAAAGCGATAAAATAATATTAGTTAGATAATATTCTAACAATTTAAAAATAATAGTTCAACCTTAGAAGTCTAAAAATTTTCTAAAATTTATGAATTATCTAATTACTATTGTGGAATTTTTAATTAATCATTTTCGATATAAAAAATGGAGCGAATCAAAAATCTAATATATATAGATTTCTGAATCCGCTCCATTTAATGAATGAATATTAACTTAATCAATAAGTTAAAGTTTCATTAATCATTAAAAGTACGTTTATCTATTTTACTTTTAGCTTTTTCAACTCTTTGTTGTTGTTTAGGTGTTTTATTTTTAACTTTTGGTTCGTTTTGTGATTGCTTGCTATTCCCTTTTGATTTTTCATTGTTTGATTTTGTATCGTGTGTGATAACACCATTTTCAAATTTAGAAGTAGCGTGAGCTTGATTATTTTTTACTTGGTCTTCATTGGTGTTAATTGTTTTGTCTTCTTTTGTAACTAAATTAGGAACAGTATAAATACCTTTTGATTTAGCAACAGAAGGCTCTTCTAATAAATTTTTTGTTTTATTGGCTACGTTTGAGTCATTATCTAATTTACTTTTTTTTGTTTTAGCAGCTGATGCTAGATTTTTCGCAGTAACATTTTTATTATGGCTAGCATCATCCTTAATTGAAGGATCTGATAAATTATTATTTGATGATTCAACTTTTACTGCATTTTGTTGTGCAGCTAATTCTGTAGCACTAATTTCTTTTGATTTTGAATCTTTTTTAGCTTCAGCTTTAGCATCTTGTATTTCTTGTGCTTGTGGTGATTGATCTGCTAAATTATTCGACGTTTCAGCTTTGATTGCATTTTGTTGAGCTACAAGTTCATCATTGCTAACTTCTGAATTGTCTCTGTTTTTAAAGTCATCAATTTTTTGTTTAACATTTTCGATATTACTTTCAGTTTGTTGCTTAATATTTTGGTAACGATTTCTCAATTCTTTTTCTTTAGTCTTCGCACTATCAATTTTTTCTTCAGCTTTATTTTTATAAAATAACCCAACAGCTGAACCGATTAAAGCACCTGTAATAAAACTAATTACAAAGTCCTTACGTGAAGGATGAGAACTGAACTTGTTGTGACTATATTGAGAATTTGATACATCATAATTATTAGAATTTTGATTTTCACCTTGTCCGTGTAAATCTTTACCAGTGTTGTTAGTCACAAACTCGTCTCTATTATAATGTTCTGTATTTGAACCTTGTCTAGATTTACCATTTTTTTGGTTTGGTCCATTATCATGTAAATCATGACCAAAATTATTTTTTTCAAATTCATCTCTGTTGTAGTGTTTTGTCGCATTTGACTGTGTAGCACTATCTTGTTGATTAGCACCTTTTCCGTGTAAATCATTACCAGAATTTGTAACTTCAAATGCGTCACGATTATATTTCTTGCTCATATTAACTCCTCCTATAAGAAAAGCACTTAAATAAGTAAAAACCTCATTTAAGTGCATTTGATTGAATCATATTAAAAGTTTTTCTCAACGTTAGTAGTGTAATTTTCGTTAGAATGATTTACATCATTACCTACAGATGTGTTTCTGTAGTTTGCACTTCCTCTACGGTAGTGTCTATTTTGCCATTTGTCAGCAATTTCCATTGCAACATTTGACCATTGAACTACTTGAGAAATTTTATCTTCATTTTGAGAAATATTATGTGTAATTGAGTTAGTTACACGATCAACTGAACCATTTAAGTTTTGAACTGAATCACCGATGCCTTTAACACCATCGACAACAGAGTTTAAACGTTCAACTTTTCCTTGAATATCTTCAGTTAAGCGATTAGCTTTGTGAAGTAAATCAGTTGTTTCACGAGTAATACCTTGAACTTGGCCTTCAACACCATCAAGTGTTTTAGCAACGTGATCTAAATTCTTTTTAACTGAAATTAAAACAACAACGATTCCAATACATAATACTAAGAATGCAATCGCAGCGATAATTCCAGCAATTGGTAAAATCCAATCCATTAAAAACGCCTCCTAATTACCATTTACTTTTAAATAAAAGCTATTAATTATAAATACCCAACATAATTATATATAAACATATTAAAATTCATTTGTCATGCCGACATGTTCTTCATATGCACGTTGTAACTTTTGAATGTCACCTGCACCCATGAATAAGATGACTGCATTATCAAATTGATCTAATACGTCAATATTATTTTCTTCGATAAGCGCAGATCCGTCAATACGATTTATCAAATCTTGAATCGTTAAATCGCCAGTATTTTCACGAATGGAACCAAATATTTCACATAAATAAACATGGTCCGCTTTACTTAATGATGTTGCAAATTCATCTAAGAAGGCTTGTGTTCTTGAGAAAGTATGTGGTTGGAAAACTGCCACAATATCTTTATTTGGATATTTTTTACGTGCTGTTTCAATTGTAGCACTAATTTCTCTTGGATGGTGAGCATAATCGTCTACTAATACTTGATTAGAAACATTTGTTTCATTAAAACGACGTTTTACACCACCAAATGTTTCAAATGCTTCTTTAATGTTGTTAACGTCCATCTTTTCTAGGTAACTAATTGCGATAACAGCTAATGCATTTTGGATATTATGATCACCGTACTGAGGTGATAAAAATTGATCATAATATTCACCATTAACATAAACATCAAATTGAGTGCCTTTATCCGTGATTTGAATGTTATCTGCGTAAATATCATCATTTTTATTTAATCCATAGTAATAAATTGGAACATTGGCTTTAAGTTGTCTTAGATGATCATCGTCACCCCAAGCAATAATTGCTTTTTTGACATTGTGCGCCATGCTTTGGAAAGCACTTGCTACATCATCAATATCTTTGAAGTAATCAGGATGATCAAAGTCAATATTTGTCATAATTGCATAATCTGGATGATAACTTAGGAAATGTCGACGATATTCACATGCTTCAAATGCAAAATAATCGCTCGCAGGTAATCCCATACCAGTTCCATCACCAATCAAGAATGATGTTTTTTTATCACCATTCATAACATGTGATAATAAACCAGTTGTTGATGTTTTTCCGTGAGCACCAGTAACTGCAACAGATGTATATTGATCAATTACGTGACCTAAGAAGTCATGATAGCGAATAACATCTAATTTTAAATCATGCGCTTTAACAATTTCTTCATGAGTATCTGGAAACGCATTACCTTGTATTACTACCATCCCTTTTTCAATATTATCTGCATTGAATGGTAGTATTTTAATTCCTTTATTTTTCAATGCTACTTCTGTAAATACATATTTTTCAATATCAGACCCTTGCACCTCATGACCAAGATCATGCATGATCTGTGCTAACGAACTCATTCCAGCGCCTTTAATACCAACAAAATGATAATGCGTCATATACATAAAACTCCTTTAAATTAATCTTTCTTTAAATCTGCTTCAGTAATGAATACATCTCTAGGTTTAGAACCATTTGCACCTGAAATATAATCTAATTGTTCAAGTTGGTCTACAATTCGAGCTGCACGGTTATAACCAATTTGGAAATGTCTTTGAATTAATGAAGTAGATATATGTCCTTCTTTAACCATAAATTCACACACATCATCAAATAATTCATCTTGAGCTTGTGTTTGATTCTTTTTAAGTAATTCCTTCTCTTCGAATAAATAGTCAGGTTCTCTTTGATCTTTAATGAAATCAACTACATCATCAATCTCATCATCCGAAACAAAAGTACCTTGGACACGAATTGGTTTATTCATTCCGCTACCTAAATAAAGCATATCCCCATATCCTAACAAGCGTTCTGCACCGCCACTATCTAAAATCGTTCTTGAGTCAACGCTTGAAGATACCATAAATGCAATACGTGTAGGTATGTTAGCTTTTATTAAACCAGTGATGACATTCACAGAAGGTCGTTGTGTTGCAACTAACATGTGTATACCACATGCACGAGCCTTTTGAGCTATTCGAGCAATTGATTGTTCTACTTCTTGAGGTGCCATCATCATTAAATCAGCTAACTCATCAATAACAATAACAATTTTTGGCATTCTTTGCTCATATGGTGCTTTTTTATTGAAAGCAGTAATATTTCTTACGTGGAATTGCGCAAATAATTTGTAACGTTTTTCCATTTCATCTACTGCCCATTTTAAACTTTGTGTAGCTGCCTTTACATCAGTAATAACTGGTGAAACTAGATGTGGTAAATCGTTATATGGTGCAAGTTCTACCATCTTAGGGTCAATAAGTAATAATCTTAATTCTTCAGGATGATTTTTATAAAGTAATGACATTAAAATACTATTGATACACACAGATTTACCTGAACCAGTCGCCCCTGCAATTAATGCGTGAGGTGTTTTAGCTATGTCCATCAATAATGGTTCATTATTGATTCGATTACCCATTGCTACTGTTAATTTAGACTCGGCATTTTTAAATTTTGGACTCTCTAAAATAGATTTTAAATTGACTTTCGTAGGATTTAAATTCGGTACTTCAATACCAACTAAACTTGTTCCAGGAATTGGTGCTTCAATTCGAATATCTTTAGCAGCTAGAGCCATTTTAATATCATCTTGTAAAGCTGTAATTCTTGAAACTTTGACACCCTTTTCTACCGCCAATTCAAAACGAGTTACACTTGGTCCTTCTGTAACATTTTGAACTTCAGCAGGTACATTAAAATAATAAAAAGCGTCATTTAATTCTTGTTTTTTCTCTTCAATCCATGATTCATCTATTTCATGTTCTTCATGATCTTCTAATAGATCAAAGCTTGGCAACTTAATATTAGGTCCTCTTCTTATAGGAGCCTTATGATTAGCGTCATTTCCATCTTTATAATTCTTTTTTGAAGTATCATCGGAATAATCCTCTTTAGAAACAAACTCATTAATATCTTGTTTATTATCATTTTGATTATTTGAATTTTGAACTTTTCCAAATTGATTTCCTTTAGGTATATCATTGTTTTGACTATTATCAACATCTTGATGTTCATTTTCTCTTGTGTTTTCGTCATTAATAAAATTGTCTTTTTCAACTGAATGTTCGGAACTTTCATTGTATTCAAGAGATGCCAAATTAAAATCAGATGATTCGTCAGAATTTAATTGTGACTCATTTAAATGATTTTCGAATTCTGCATTCATTTTCTCATCTTGTGCTTCTTTTTTTGTTTCAGGTTTTAATTCAGGCACATTAACTTTGTTTCTTGAAACTGAATTTTTTTTAGCATCCATTATACGCTTCTTATCAGAAGGTGTCATTACAACATTAAATGGTTTACTACCAGGCTTGATTGACATTTTTTGAGGTATTTTATTAGTTTTATTAGATGATGGTTCAGGTTTTTTATCTTCACTTAAACTATCTTTTTCAAGATGTTCTGAATCATCTGTTGTATTAGACGTTAATAATACATCTTCGTTATTAAAAGACTCATTTTGTATATCTTCTGTTTGTGATAACTTTTGATTTTCTTTATTCGTATCTTGTGCCAATCTTTCATCATTTTCTTCATCTTCATTAGTTGCATATTCTATATCTGAAGAAACAGCATTTCGAACAGCATTATTGATATTATTTTCAGATGGATTTTGTTGATCTTCAGAGTTATTCACTTCATCATTAAATGATAAATCATTCGTTTTATCTTGCATAAGTGATTCTGATTCATTAATCTCTCTATAATTAGCATCGTCTATTTTTTCATCATTGTTTTCAGCAGTTGATTTATTACTAATACCTTCATTTTCTCCATCATCCATGACTTGATCATGTAAATAATCATCATGAAGCATTTCTTCATGACTATTGGTGTCCTCTAAGTATTCATCAAATTTTTCATTTGAATAACTTTCCACTTTATTATTGTTAATTTTTAATGATTGTTCTTCTAATACATCTTTAACTTGTACATCATCCTGACTAACTTGTTGGACGCTAGAAACTTGATTTAAATCAATTTCTTCATAATTGTAGGGTTCATGAGATTCATTTGAAACTTCTTTTTGATTATCAACATTACCACTATTAGTTTGTTCATCAGTTTGATTTTGAACTAGCCCATTGTGCTCATCTGCTAATGATTTGTTATTACTATAATAACTATGCTTGCTTTCATCGATTTCATCTTCATTCGATTTATTGCTTACATTGTCACCTTGATTAAGTGAACTTTCACCAGTATATTGTTCTGCTTGCTTAGCATACATTTCATCGATTGCTCTTTGTATACTATCTTCTTCATCAGTTTGTTGTCGTTTATTTTGTAAGGCTTCTTTAAATTTACGCTTTTGTTGAACTTTACGCTCTCTTTCTTTTCTAATTTCCTCTACAATCTGAGATGCATAAATATTTTCAATATTCACCGTGTTATCACGTTTTGAATAATTTGGAGTACGCTCATTATAATTAGAGGTATTAGAACTTGATTCTATTGTTGATTCATTTTCATTGTTAATTGATGAATCTATTTGTGAGGAACGTTTAGTATCTTCCTTATTTGAATTGTCTGCTATACCATGATTACTTTCATGGGAAACATGTTCAACTGTGCTTGAACTATATTTTGTTGTAGACTCTTTTGAATCTTCATCATCTTTAACAGGTGGTATTACACCATTTTCGATGGGTCTACGCTTTTTAGTTCCAAAAATAGCAGATGGTACTTTCGATGTTTTAAAACTTGAACGGTGATATGTAGGTTCAGAACTTAAATGATAGTTTGATTTAAATCTTTCTGATTGTAACTTAACTCTAGATTGGTGATTAGAATTAAGTTTTGAATAATTTGAAACATTGGTACTAGAGTAATTGTTTTGATGTTTGTTAAAGCGTTGTGTATCACGTGTATCAGTATATTTATTTAATGACTTAGGCCTTCTTGATTTAATAGAAGGTATACCAGTATCATCTTGATTTATATGATTTCTTCTACGTCGTCTTCTTGAATCTTCTGAACTATCATACTTAGCATAATTATTAGATTGATTTGTATGACCATCGTAATCAAATGAATCATATGAACTATGGACATTAGTAGAATGTGGTCTATAACTATCTATATCATCATTACTGTCACGATAAATTGCTTCTTCATAATTCTCGTCTTGACCCACATCGATAGGGAAACGAAACTTACCTCTTGGACGATCATATATATCGTTGTTTTCAGGAAGTAATGAATCATCTTTATTTTGAGTTAGATCGCCATTGCGACGTTTACTTTTGCGTCTGAGCAATTCTTCATCAGAATTCTCTTTATTACTAAATAAATCATCAAACCAACTCATAAATTCACTTCCTTCCTATATTAATCGAAAAATGCTTGACCAATTTCATAGTCATTACTTAATACCATTATTCCTTTTTCTTGAGGTGCATTTGGTAAATTTAATTCTTTCATAGAACAAATCATTCCACTGGAAGCTACACCACGTAATTCAGCATCTTTAATAACCATACCACTTGGCATTACTGCTCCTACTTTTGCGACAACCACCTTTTGGCCTGCCTCAACATTTGGTGCACCACATACGATTTGTAAATGCTCATTACCAACATTTACTTTTAAAACACTTAATTTATCAGCATCTGGGTGTTTTTCTTTAGTTTCAACATATCCAACTACAAACTTAGGAGATAGATCTGCATTTAATTGGTAGTCTAATCCTGATTTATTTATGGCTTTCTGAAGCGCATCCACTAGTTCAGAAGTTAATTTAATATGTCCGTTTCCACTTATTTTGTTATATCTTGAAAATTCAAATATATTGAAACCGACTATTGTTCCTTCTTTACTAATTTCAACAATATCGCCTTGTTTTTTAAATTCAAACGGTCCATCAGTAGGTTCTATTTGTAGAAAAGCTACATCCCCTACTCCATCTTTATTATAAAATAAATTCATTTGAAATCTCCTCTATATCAATTAATTTTTATTGTTAAATCTTTTACGATTTGCTTCTAATCGTTGAATAACATTTGGATCTCGCTTTTGTTTATTATTTTTACCCAAAATGAATATAGGTTCAAAATGTCCTTTTTCATAACCAAATGATAATGATGTGATTGGAACTAATCCCTTAGTGAAGAATTCCATTGTCAAATGAGCCATCACATCATAACCAGTTTTATTACGTATATCAGCAATAATTAAGACATCTTGATGTGGAACAGCTACTAACATTTCACCTTGACACTGTTGATAGATATCATCTAAAAATTTCGTATTCAAGATACGACTAGCATCGTACCCATCATTTGAATTTACAAAATAGAAAATGTTTCCTTTAACTTCATCTGTTTTATATTCATTTTTGAGTTTACGTATGTTGAATAATGACATTTCTTTAACTTGTTGTTCAGTTAAACCAAGTGACTCCAACATACTTTCATCAATTAGTCGGTAAGATTTACCTAAATCAAGTGCGTAATAAATATTGGTTTCAGCTGTATGCTTTTCAATGATAAAACGATGACCTTCTTTTGTTTTTTTATCAAAGCTTGTAGCACGTATGACAGGCATAATCTGGATGTTAGTCATTTTTTCAATGCTTTCATCATCCATTTGAGCGATTGCTTCTTCGACATAATAAACAATTTCATCTATTATTTTCTCTTTTTGGACTTCATATTTAGCGACAATAGCGTTTAACTTGATTGTTACACCTTTATAATTGTCTTGTCTATATATACGTAATGTTTCCTCTTCGCGATCAAATTTAAAATCAACATTTAGATGCGCTAAACGTTGTTTTAATTTATCTCTTATTTGAAAAACATTCATGTTTAACACTCCTATATTCACACCTTATGCTATTTTACAATAAATTTGTAGTCAATTACAGAAAAAATAAGTTAGAGTTGAAATTCTTCTATTTTTTAAATTACTTTTTAATTAAACATATTTACTCAAGAATTCATCAATTTGTTCAATAGATTTTCGTTCTTTTCCAATATAACTACCTACTAATTCATCATTTTTATACACTAAAAAGCTTGGGATACCCATAATATCATTTTCAATAGCTAAATCTATAAATTCATCTCTATCAACTGAAACAAAATTAAAATGTTTATACTTCTCTTCTAATCGAGGTAAATCAGGTTCAATAATACGACAGTCAGGGCACCAACCTGCTGTAAATTCAAATACTGTGTTTTCTTTCTTAAGTGAATTAAATTGAGATTCAGATTCTAATTTTATCATTTAATCTACTCCTTATCTTGGAATTGTAATTTGTTAATTTGTTCTATATTTAAATTTAATATAACTTGTTCAAGTAGCTGTCTTGCAGAATAGTAATCTCTAATATCAAAAACTGCATTCGTACTATGAATATATCTAGCACAAACACCAATTACTGCAGTTGGAATACCAATATTAGCTTTGTGTATTTCTCCACCATCTGTACCGCCCGGAGATATGTAGTATTGATATTTTATATGATTGTCTTCAGCTAACTTAATTAGATAATCTCTAAATTCTGGTTGTAGAATCATAGTGCCGTCTTTAATACGGATTAATGTTCCACCTCCTAATTCACCTGATAATTGATTTACACCTTTAATATCATTCGCAGGTGAACAATCTACAACCAAAGCAACGTCAGGCTGAATTAATTCAGCAGCTGGCTTAGCACCACGTAATCCTACTTCTTCTTGAACGTTAGCACCAACATATAAATCGACATCCAATTCTACATCACTCAACAATTCTAGTATTTCAATTGCAATGACACAACCATATCGATTATCCCATGCTTTTGCACTATATCGATATTCAGATAACTGCGTCAATTCAGTATTTGGAACTATTGTATCTCCTATTTGAATACCTAATTCCCTTACTTCTTTATCAGAACTTGCACCTATATCTAACAATAAATCTTTGATTTCAGGTACCGCTTCATTTCCAGTTCTAAAGTGTTTAGGTATATTAGAAACAATCCCTACAATAATGTCTCCTTTTCTGTTTTTAACTTGAAGGCGTTGACCCTGCCATATATCATTTGCTACTCCTCCAAGATTGGTAAACTGTAACATACCATTTGTTGTTATATTTGTAATCATAAATCCAATCTCATCCATATGTGCAGCTATCATTACCCTCTTGGCATTAGCTTTTTTAGATTTTTTGACTCCATAGAAACCACCCATATGATTTACAATAAATTCATCAACATATGGTGCCATTTCTTTTTTCATATAATTTCGTACGTCTTCTTCAAAACCTGGCGCACCATGTAATTCACTTAAAGCTTTAATTCGCTCTAATGTTTTTTTCTTGTCCATCTTAACTAACACACTCCTTAAATGTATTATATCATTTTGAATATGGTACACTAATGATAAGAACTATTAATAGAGAGGTAAAGATTATGACACGTCAAACTTACAAATACATCTCAATTTCAGTTGCTTTACTTACAAGTGTTGCTACTATTATATTTATCTATTTTCTTAGAGAAAATAATAAAATCCAAAATCCTAGTAATGTTCTGAAAGAAGCCAAATCTTATTTTATGAATATTAAAGGTTCATTTATTCTTCATGAGCCGTATGTAGATGACAATTTATATCCAAACAGATTAATCTTTCAAGGTGGCATAACTCAAAGTAAGAATAATCAGCAAGTTGAATATATATTTTATGCGGATGCTAAATCGGGAGAAATCATTAATATTATAGAATTATAATAAAGTAAATGGTAAGAGGAGTTGGAATTAAAGTATGCCCACTCCTCTTACCATTTTTTACTTTACATGTAATTTCAATTATTAAAGCAAGCCTAAATCCAACATTTCACTAGTCAATCATTAACGCTTAATTGACTGCTTGATTGTTTTGCCATCAAGTTCATACTGAGCCGCGAAGAATACATTATCATGATAATACAAGAACCAATAATCTTGATAAATGTAATAGGGAATTAATCTTTCTTTTTCTCGAATGGATTGCATTGGATAATCGTCATATGCCATAACCCATAATGGATTAATATGTGCATTCGTAGGCATAATATCAGACATATGGACAGCTCTCTCTCCTTCACTTTCAATCGTAATAATTGATTGTCCATAACTATGACGACCCACGTGCTTCATATGAATGCCTGGATAAACTTCAACCTTTTTATCAAAAAGTATTAATTTATTTTCATAAGTACCTCTATTGATTTCCCAATAAGTTGCCTTACTACGTATGTTAGGACTTATAAATTCATGCCACTCGTCTTGTTGCACAAAATGAGTAGCTTTCGAAAAAATTGAGTTGCCGTCAACATCTGTTAGACCTGTGGCATGATCAAAATGCATATGGGACATAAGTACCATATCTATATCTTCAACATTTAAATTTAATTTTTCTAGTTCATCATGTATTTGACTTTCATACATGACACCATAATTTTTAAGTTGTTTATCAGTTAATTTATGATTACCAATTCCAGCATCAATCAAAATATTTTTATCCCCTGTTTGAATTAAAATTGGGTAAGTTAAATTTGGAACTTGGTTTTTCTCATTAACAGCATATCGTTTAGTCCATAATGGTTTAGGAACTACTCCAAATATGGCCCCACCATCCATTTGCGTCATACCACCATTTAAATAATTGATGTTAAATGCGCCTAATTTCATATTAAACACCTTCCATTTGTCTTTTTATCTATTAAGTGTTCAGATATCAATCTAAGTTATAATACAATATCCACTTTAAAAATAAATAAACAGGAGTGGTACATCATTCATAATGAATCATTGTACCACTCCTGTAGGGTGATTAGAATTGAGTATATTTTATTGTTGTTAATTTCATTATTCTATCACTAATTTAATATTTGTAATACATTATTTCAATAGTACTTATTATTGAAATTTTACTAACTAATGTTTAATAGATTTATGAAATTTCGCTTCCATACGATAAATTCTAGAACCTTTTTCAGAAAATTTCTTTTCATATTCTGTCAAAATATTATCTTCATCATCTTCGTCATGTAGATTTAGATTTAACTTCGTAAAGTACATCCCATATTGCGACATACTTTCTAAACTGAAAGCGAATAAACCTCTATTATCCGTTTTAAAATGAATTTCTCCATCTTCTTTTAAAATTTGTTGATATAAAGCTAAAAAAGTATGATATGTCAATCGACGTTTAGCGTGCCTTTTTTTTGGCCAAGGATCTGAGAAATTTAAATAGATTCGAGAGACTTCACCATCATTAAAATACTCATTTAACTCTATAGCGTCATTACATATCATTTTTAAATTTGTCAGGTTTAGTTCCTTCACTTTATCCAACACTTTATACATTACACTTTTTTCACGTTCCATAGAAACAAAGTTTATTTCTGGGAATTTAGAAGCTAGTGTTGTTATAAATTGCCCCATACCAGATCCAATTTCTATATAAATCGGTTGCTCTTTATCAAACCACTCTGACATTTTTCCAGCATGCACCCCATCCATATCAACTAAATTAGGATGTTCTTTCAAATAATCTTCCGCCCATGGTTTATAGCGAACTCTCATACACGAAATCTCCCTTAGATAAATAAATTACTATTCATAACCTCATTTAAGAATTTTAACCAATTATTCATATCTTTAAATCTTTTCTGTTCTTCATACCACTGAACCATTCCGATTGATTGAATTACCGTATACCATTTCATACGCTTGTTTAATTCAATGCTCTCTTCTACACCGTATGTTTTAAACCAGTCTGACCAGTTTTTTTCGGGAACGTAGTTATAAAGCAGCATTCCAATATCAATTGCAGGATCAGCAATCATTGCACCTTCCCAATCTACTAAGAACAACTCATCCCGATCAGATAATAACCAATTATTATGATTCACATCTCCGTGTACAACAGTAAAAAAGCGAGAATCTAGGTTAGGTATGTGTTCTTCTAAATATGTTAATGATTTGCGAATAATATGATGTGTTAATACTTCTCTTGATAATGAAGCATTAATCTTTTTTAACATAATATTAGGTGTGATTGGTTCCATTTCCATTCGTTTAAGCATATTGAGTAAAGGTTTTGAACCATGAATCTTTTTTAATAATGCAGCAACTCGTGATTGATACATTTCATCAGGTTCTAGTTCTCTGCCATTTTTCCAATGTTGCGCTGTAACTACTTCACCTGTTTCAATACGTTTAGTCCAAACCAATTTAGGTACAATCCCCTCAGCTGAGAGCGCTGCTATAAATGGATTAGAATTACGCTTTAAAAATAGCTTTTGTCCATCTTGTTCAGCCATGTATGCTTCACCTGAAGCACCACCTGCAGAATCAAGTGTCCACCCTAATTGATAAAACTGCTCCAACTCGTTCACCTCACTTTCAATTAGAAAATGGCTCGAGAAATATAGTTTTCAAGAGCCATATATTCTAATTTATTATAATCATTTGTTGGAAAAAAGATTATATATTTCAAAATAGTTATGTTTTTACATATAAGTCATAATTTTAAATAATATGTTATTGTCCCCTAACACTTATTTAAATAAATACGTCTCTTTTATCACTCAATGCTGATTTTATAATTTTTAGCCTTCTTTTTCAACTGAAAATGAGAAACAAAAAGATACATTTTACTAGTCGATACTAGCTAAAATTCGATTCAATCTTTAGGTTTCATTATAACACATTTTCATATCTTTAAACTGAGTATTTTTAATTTAATTCATTTAATTTATTCACACTGAAAAATAAAAAAGAACGTACTATAATTCTATCTTTTAAGAATTAGTACGCTCTTCAATTTAATTATTTTAATGAATTAAGGCTCTATAATAAATTGGACTGATGACTAAAAA
>NZ_KV840099.1:0-3754 GCF_001839115.1 Staphylococcus sp. HMSC62B09 | reverse complement strand
ATCAAGGGTTTATAAACCCTTGATACACCTTTTATAGTGCTGGAACTTCTGATAATCATCAGTTATGTTAAACTCTAACAAAAACTAAATTATCAGAAGAATTATCTAGGGTATTAAACATAGGTAAATCAATTTTCTATCGCCAATAGTATAAACATCATCCATATTAATCTGAAGATAGCTACATAATTCTTTAACAGCATAGCCTTTATTTGTATAAGGCGCCATAAACTCTATTAAATATGGTTTGTTTTGAGGTTTCTATGTTTAATCATTTAATTTTTCATTATATAAATCGAATAATTATAAAAAGTCATCATACTTTTTATTTTTTAAAAATATTTGAAAATTTAATAGTAATCCAATTATAAGATCAAATATCATTATCATTATAATCAAGGCAACTATAATCACTGTGACACTCGTTACATAACAAGCTAGTAATCTCCAGATAAAATTGACATTTTCACCAATTCCATAACTTAACATATTACAAAGTAGTAAAAGAATAATAATACCTATACTGTAAATTAAAATTGTCAGTGTATATTTTTTAATAACTCTATTAGGAAACAATAGTTCATCTATTAGGTTCTTTTTCACCAGTATCTCTCGTTCAATTCTATCTTTGTCACAGATTTTGATTTTACTATTTTTTATTTTTTCCTCTAATAAAATAACCTCGAACGATCTGCTAATTTTTAATAAATATGCAGGAAAAGCTAATGTTAAGCATAATGTAATTAATTCATTTACATTGTTCATGTAACTTATAAAATAGATGAAAGTTGCTACTAGTGCTCCTAAAAATATAGTTATATTAAGTTCTACATCAAATATTTTAAAAATATCTGCTCTATTCATCAGTTAATCATCCTTTCAAGGTTTATTAATACTAATAAATTATTAGATATAGGTATATCATATTATTAATTTAAGAAATTGTCTTTTATAATTTTACTTAATAATAAAAAAGTAGAACCATTTAAAATTAATGGTTCTACTTTTTAACTATTACTAATTTTAAAAATAAACTAATCTACAATATCTAAAAATATATGTTTAGTACTATTTTTGTTTAGTTATATCAAGTGATTTGGGAATTAACAAATAGACAACTATTGAAATGATAATCATGATAATCCCACCTACTAAAGCAGTTGCTACAAAAGCATCATTAAATGATGTTACAGCCTCGTTTGCAAGCTGTTTTATCCCCGTAGCTTTAGCTACTTCGACAGCGCCCACTACAGATTCTTCAGCTACATGAGCTAAATCTCCAACTATACCTTTTGATGAAAAAGATGAAATATCTAAAAATACACGATAAAGCATAGAAGATAGGCTACCAAGTACTGCTACACCAAAAACATTTCCAAGGTCATACATAGACTCTTCAACAGCAGCTGCATTACCTGCTTTTGATGTAGGTGTTTCTAACATTATTAGAGCAGATGCAACTGCTAGTGAAGCCATACCAGCTCCAACTAAAATTAATGCTAAAGCCATTGTAGAATATGATAATGGATGACCAAAGAAATACATAATAAACATGCCAATGGCTGCAATTCCAATTCCGGAAGGTAACACTATTTTCGGTCCAAATCGCGCCGCTAATCCGGGTGCAATTGGTGCAAACACCATATCTCCTATTGCCATAGGTAATAGGTATAAGCCAGCTTTAAAAGGAGAAAGTTCTTCCACAACCTGTAACCATTGTGAAGCTAATAACAAAACAGATGCCATTGCAAACATTGTCATAAATGCAGCAATTGTACCAGCTGAAAATGATCTCTTTTTAAAAAGTCTTACGTCTAACATTGGATCAGAACTTGATAAATTACGTTTAACAAATATCACTATCATGGTAATTGCTAATACTATTACAACCCATGGAATAATATCTGCTAGTCCTTCTTTTGAAAATTCTTTGATACTCCATACCAGTCCAATCATGCCTGCAATTGATAAAATTGTAGAAGGAATATCCCACGAGTGAGACTTTTCTTTTGATAACTTAGACTCTGGTAATAAAAATAAACCTGCTACAACTGCTATTATCGCAAACGGTACATTAATTAAAAATGCCGAGTGCCATGAAAATTGCTCAAGTAAAGCTCCTCCGATAATTGGTCCAAAAACAGCACCTATCGATGAAGCGATTGACCATACAGCTAATGCAGTGGCCCTTTCTTTAGGGTTTTCAAAAATTACTCTTATCATTGAAAGAGTAGTTGGCATTATTAAAGCACCTGCAATACCAAGTAAAAATCGAATAGCTATTACGAACTCTGCACTTTCTGCGAAAAATATAGCTAATGAAACGAGGCCAAATAAAGCAAATCCAGTTAATAATGCTTTTTTTCTTCCCCATTTATCAGCAAAGGCACTCAATGGAATTATAAAGCCAGCTAAAACAAGAGAGTATATATCAACTATCCATAACTGTTGGGTACCAGAAGGCTCTAACTCTCTTACTAATTCCGGTAAAGCCATAATTAATATTGTCATATCCATTGTAACAACAAACAAACTAACAGCTAATACTACTAGTGCAGTCCATCTTTTTTTTGATGTCATCATATCAGTAGTTTTTGTAAAAAATGAAATCATTTAAGTTCCCTCCAATCCTTATAGACCGTGCGATCGGTCTATAAGGATTGTAATCTATTTTTTTACATATTACAACAAAAAATCTTGCGAAATTTAAATGGCTGTATTGTGTTATACAATTATTCTTTGAATTTTTTGTGCTATCATTGATAGTACTTAATACTCATTAAAGGCGTGATGAACTTGAAAGATAAAATACTAGGTGTCGCAAAGGAATTATTTATAAAAAATGGATATAATGCCACTACTACTGGAGAAATTGTTAAATTATCAGAAAGTAGTAAAGGGAATCTTTATTATCACTTTAAAACAAAAGAAAATCTATTTTTAGAAATTTTAAATATAGAAGAATCTAAATGGCAAGAACAGTGGAAAAAGGAACAAATCAAATGTAAAACTAATAGAGAAAAATTTTATTTATATAATGAACTATCTTTAACAACCGAATACTATTATCCACTTCAAAACGCAATAATTGAATTTTGCACTGAATATTATAAAACTAATAGCATTAATGAAAAAATGAATAAATTAGAAAACAAATATATAGATGCTTATCATGTAATTTTTAAGGAGGGTAATTTAAATGGCGAATGGTGTATTAATGATGTTAATGCTGTTAGTAAAATAGCAGCAAACGCTGTTAATGGAATTGTTACCTTTACACATGAACAAAATATTAATGAAAGAATTAAACTTATGAACAAGTTCTCTCAAATTTTTTTAAATGGACTTAGTAAATAATTATATATATATTCTTGAAATACCAATAAATATTATTTCTAAATTACGTTCGTTTTTAAGACAAAATTTCAATAGTACTACACAAAAGGAGAGTGCGAATTCGCACTCTCTTTTCTTGTCTTATTATTAGAATCTCATAATAGATGAATAACATATAATTTAGGACGCTGTGAGAAGATCTCATTTGCATTAACAATCCATTTATCAAGATAATCCCTTACCATTTTTAATTCTATAAACTGTCTGTCTTGTGATATTAACCTCTTTCGCAATCTTACTAATTGCTTTGCCTTCTTCTAACATTTCAACAACACGATGGTAGATAATACGTTTTTGAGGATCTTTAGCATTAGGTGAATATAGTAAAGGGCGTCCTTTATACACACCTTTTTCTTTC
>NZ_KV840098.1:0-1457 GCF_001839115.1 Staphylococcus sp. HMSC62B09 | reverse complement strand
ATTATGAATAATTATATTAAATCAGTTAGACATAGAGTGAAAAATAATAAGCGAATTTAGCTAGCCATATGGCTAGCTTTTTTGCTTATGCAAAAAGGGGCTTGGGGGTTTACCCCCAACAAGCGGGTTTGCAGCACTGAATGAACGTAAGTGAATGAAGTGGCTAGCAAAGCCAATGCTTGCCAAACCTAAATAGAGCGTTTATGCCGAGAAAACATTTTGAGAAAGAAAGGCGAATATGATAGCCACTTTAGTGGCGATTGGTGCAGGTTTTAAGTTGGATTAATTCCAACTTAACAACCAATCCAAATCATATGAGTAAAGTTTCTGCTCAAAATGGAAATTGGAATAAAGCGAAATTAAGGTGGGAATTGGTTTTAGAATTTTAGCAATCTTTTTATTGATTGCTAGGTTTTGGTTTTTTATTTGGATTTTCAAATTTTGGGACTGCCTAGGGGGGTACTACGACACCCCCCCTAGGTTGGTCACTGGTCACGGGTCAAAGTGGTTTGACGCTTACTCTCGCAAGGGATACAGAGCGAAAAATGGGGTAAAATCGGGCGTGGCAAGGGATTGAGCCCCTTTTTTTCGTTTTTTCTTACTTATTTATATATATATCTATCTAAACTGTAAGATTTATGTTATCGTAAAATTTATAGAAAAAAGGATATGGAGTGAAATTTGATGTCTGCAAAAGATGAAAAAAAGAGAGTGATGATAACTCTGAATAATGATGTTTTTGAAAAGTTGGAACGTTTGTCAAAAGAAACTGGTTTAAGTAAATCATCTTTGATTACACTTTGGATCAATGAACAAAAAAAGGCATAAAAAAAGTCGCCACTGGCATGGCGACGAATTTTAATTAAGAGAATTAACTAAGTGAGGTAATTATATCATGGCTAAAAAGAAAGACACAAGAACGCGAAATTGGACATTTTTTGTATATCCAGAGTCTGCACCTTCTAACTGGAGGGAGATTTTAGATAGTTATCATGTACCATGGATAGAAAGTCCTTTGCATGATAAGGATGTAAATAGTGATGGAGAGATAAAAAAGGCACATTGGCATGTATTATTGATGTTCAGTAGTAAAAAGAGTTATACACAAATATTAGAGATTACAGGTCAATTAAACTCACCAAATCCACAAAAATGTACAAATATTAAAGGTATGGTGCGTTATTTTGCTCATATGGATAATCCTGAGAAGTTTCAGTATGAAAAGAGTGGGATTATAGGACATGCAGGAGCAGACCCTCTGACGTATCTTTCTGTTACGTCTGGAGAGAGATACCAATTAATTAGAGAAATGATTGATTATGTTAGAGAAAATGAAATTGATGAACTGCAAGATTTAATAGATTATGCTATTGAAAATAGATATGAAGATTGGTTTCCGTTATTATGCGATAATTCAACCTTTATTATGAATAATTATATTAAATCAGTTAGACATA
>NZ_KV840097.1:0-732 GCF_001839115.1 Staphylococcus sp. HMSC62B09 | reverse complement strand
CTTTTTTCGCTTTAATTTTATTGATATGTAGATTATTGAAAATCTGAGATAGTTCATTAACTATTGGTTTTAATACCCGTTTAGTTATATCATTCATTTGGTAAGTTTTTGGGACATCTAGACGATTTTTAAAATCATCTAAATTCATTTTTACATAACCAGTATGTTTGTATTGTTTAAGTATCCTAAACATATTTTTAGCATAGGTGGATTTGAGATGTGTCATTTCCTTCAACTCAAATTTTGTAAAATCGGCAGTTATAGAATTTAAAATATGTTTTAAATCAGAATTAATACTAATAGATAAACATTCTTCATCTAAATCTACTTTATAGGAAGTGAACAAAATAAATTTTTCAAATGATCTACCATTACGTTCTATATAAGTTAAGTTAAGTTAAGCATTTTATCGTATACATGTTCTAAATCATTAATAAAACGTTCTTGTGAACGAGTATAGTAATTACTTAAATATTTTAATTCTGCAAAAGGAATAGTTACTTTTCTTGTGTCTTGCTCTTTAAGTTTATTACATAGAGTAAAGAATAAATCTACTTCAGTGCTTGTAAAACGTCTTAATGGAACTAAATTCATCTCATTTCTATATACTACTGTTTCACCAGACATACAAAACTCCTCTCGATATTATAAGTGACATGATTTACAAAATGTCCCTTTTACTGTTACAAAATGTCCCTTTTAGCATTCCAAATCCATTGTGGCTCTAAGGCT
>NZ_KV840096.1:0-52900 GCF_001839115.1 Staphylococcus sp. HMSC62B09 | reverse complement strand
TGAGCCGATATCGAGACCGAAAGGTCTCTTTTTTATGCACAAAAACAAAACCGAAGGTTTAATAAGATATCAACAAATCAAAGTGTTATAGCTTTACGAAGAGCAAGCATTTGAAGTCGATGAATTAAGAATATTGGTTTATTATTAATAAGGCTTATGTTAGGTATTACATTTACAATACATGGTGCTCAAAAAATATTTGGTGGCTTTAAAGAGCCAATGGCAATGATGTCTGATTTAGGTTTCCCTGCCTTCTTCGGTGTTATTTTAGGATTATTTGAATTCATCGGAGGCATTTTAATGATCATTGGTTTATTTGCTAATTATGTAGCTGCCGGCTTTATCGTAATTATGCTTGGAGCTTTATTTACTGTCCATCTGTCACAAGGTTATATGGCATCTGAACTTGTGATTATACTATTGGTGATGAGTGTAGCCATATTGATTTCTTATAATTGGAAGAAAGCACTTGAACTGTATTAAGAAACTATTAATGTCTAATTATTACTTAATATAAACGATGGCACGTCGACAAGTTTTTAACTTATGGACGTGCTTTTTTTACTATACAGTTAATGATTTTATTAAAACGTCGGTGTGCTCTTTAAGTTTATGATTCGGAATACCACCAAATCCAATAATAAATTTTGGAAGTAGTTCATTTTCTTCCGCATAATTGTAAACGTTCAATTTTAATTTCAGTTTCTCAGCATTGTGGAGGCATTGAGACATTGTAAGTCCATTGTCAACAGTTATAGTAAAATGCATTCCTGTTAAAGCACCTTCGATTTTTAATTGATCTTCATGTGGCTTCAAACGTTCTAATATATAATTTAGTTTCTCTCTATAAATCTTTCTCATTTTATTTAAATGACGCTCAAAACTTCCAGATGACATGAAGTTAGCAATAATTTGTTGGATATGCACAGGTACTGTGTTGCTTTCTTTATAAGGCATTGACAGATAAGATTGTAATAATTTTTGAGGTAAAACAATATAAGCAATACGGCAACTCGGGTAAAGTGACTTTGAAAATGTACTAATATAAATCACTTTGTCATTTTTATCTAAACTTTGTAAAGCTGGAATAGGTTTACCGTAATATCTAAATTCTGAATCATAATCGTCCTCAATTATATATCGGCTATTTTGTTGATGTGCCCATTTAATTAACTGTGTTCGTTTCTTTAAATTCATGACATATCCTGTAGGAAACTGATGTGACGGTGTTATATAAACAATATCGTTATTAGAATTTATGATGTCAATCATATTAATTCCATCTTTTTCAACTGTTGCCTGTATATAATCATGCTTGTTTTTATCTAAAACATGTTTTATGGGCGGATAACTTGGTTTTTCTATTATAAAAGATGATGTTTTAAGTAAATCTGTAATCATGTTTAACAGCTGCTCTGTAGAAGATCCAATGACGATTTGATTGGGATGGCACGAAACCCCTCTACTATTAAATAGATAATGGGCAATTTGTTGACGTAAATTTAATTCTCCTTGGATATCACCTTTTTCTAAAAGTGCTAATTCATTATCTTCAAAGGCTTCTTTTGCATACTTTCGGAAAAGGTTGAGGGGGAAGTATTCTGCATCAATTTCAGCTAAATTAAAAGCATACTTGTATTGTTTACTCTCAGGTGTCTTAGGTTCGGTTTCTATAAATTGATTATTAATATTGATGACAGGTAATGACTGAATATCGGAAACATAATAGCCAGAACGTGGTTTAGAGTATATAAAACCTTCATCAAGTAGGAGTTGATAGGCGTGTTCAATCGTTGTATGACTAAGAGATAAATGTTCACTTAACTGGCGTTTCGATGGAAATTTGTCTTGTGCTTGGTATTGACCTTCTATAATTTGGTTTTTTAATTGTTCATAAAGTGAGATATATAATTTTTGCTTTTTCATTTTAATAACTGACCCCTAATTTTATAAATAAATTGTACCTTTTTAAATATCAGTTTATAACTTAAAATGAATTTAATCAAATTGGAAAAGGGGTTAATTTTATGTCAAAAATCGTAGGATCAGATCGAGTTAAACGAGGAATGGCTGAGATGCAAAAAGGCGGCGTTATTATGGACGTTGTTAATGCAGAACAAGCTAAAATTGCAGAAGAAGCTGGCGCAGTTGCGGTTATGGCTTTAGAACGTGTACCATCTGACATCAGAGCAGCTGGTGGGGTAGCACGTAGCGCTAATCCTAAAATTGTTGAAGAAGTAATGAATGCTGTATCAATTCCAGTTATGGCGAAAGCACGTATTGGTCATATTACTGAAGCACGTGTGTTGGAAGCTATGGGCGTAGATTATATTGATGAATCAGAAGTGTTAACACCTGCTGATGAAGAATATCATTTAAGAAAAGATCAATTCACGGTTCCTTTTGTATGTGGTTGTCGTAACTTAGGTGAAGCTGCGCGTCGTATTGGTGAAGGTGCTGCAATGTTACGTACTAAAGGTGAACCTGGTACTGGTAACATTGTAGAAGCAGTTAGACATATGAGAAAAGTTAATTCAGAAGTTAGTCGCTTAGTTGTGATGAATGACGATGAAATTATGACTTATGCAAAAGAACTTGGTGCGCCTTATGAAGTTTTAAAACAAATCAAAGATCACGGACGTTTACCAGTAGTTAACTTTGCAGCTGGTGGTGTTGCTACACCTCAAGATGCTGCTTTAATGATGGAATTAGGTGCTGATGGTGTATTTGTTGGTTCAGGTATTTTCAAATCTGAAGATCCTGAGAAATTTGCTAAAGCAATTGTTCAAGCTACAACGCATTACCAAGATTATGAGCTTATTGGCAAATTAGCTTCAGAATTAGGCACAGCAATGAAAGGTTTAGATATTAATCAAATCTCATTAGAAGAACGTATGCAAGAGCGTGGTTGGTAATATATGAAGATTGGTGTATTAGCATTGCAAGGTGCCGTACGTGAACACATCCGTCATATTGAACTTAGTGGTCACGAAGGTATTGCAGTTAAAAAGGTTGAACAATTAGATGAGATAGATGGGTTAATTCTTCCAGGTGGCGAATCTACTACATTGCGAAGATTAATGGATTTATATGGATTTAAAGAAAAATTACAACAATCTGATTTACCAATGTTTGGCACATGTGCAGGTCTTATCGTACTAGCGAAAGATGTCGAAGGTGAAACTGGCTATTTGAAGAAATTAGACATAACTGTTGAACGTAATTCATTTGGACGACAAGTAGATAGTTTTGAAGCAGAGTTAGATATTAAAGGTATTGCTGAAGACATTGAAGGTGTATTTATTAGAGCACCTCATATCGCTAGTGTTGAAGAGGGCGTAGAAATATTAAGCACAGTTGGCGATAAGATTGTAGCAGTAAAGCAAGGCAAATATTTGGGCGTATCATTCCATCCGGAATTAACAGATGATTACAGAGTAACGCAATACTTTATTGATCATATGGTTAAATAAATGAATAATGGCAATTTTAGGGATGTTTTAAAAGTCTTCAATTTGCAAAAAAATAACCTAGAACTTCTTTATAAATTGGAAGTTCTAGGTTATTTAATTTCGATATTAGATAAAGAAACCAGCAATTGCAGCTGAAATGAATGATACTAATGTTGCACCAAATAATAACTTAAGTCCAAAGCGCGCTACGACATCACCTTTTTCAGAGTTAAGTGATTTAATGGCACCTGAGATAATACCGATTGAACTGAAGTTTGCGAATGATACTAAAAATACAGACGTTACACCTTTCGCATGTTCAGATATATCTTTTAAGTTACCTAATGATTGCATTGCAACAAATTCATTAGATAATAATTTAGTTGCCATAACGGAACCTGATTTAACAGCGTCTTCCCAAGGTACACCAGCTAAGAATGCTAATGGTGCAAAGACAAATCCGATTAATGTTTGGAAGTCCCATTTAATTGCGCCACCTGATACTAAGCTAAATGCACCACTTACTAAACCGTTTAATAATGCGATGATTGAAATATAACCAATTAACATTGCGCCTACGATTACTGCAACTTTGAAACCATCTAAAATGTATTCTCCTAACATTTCGAAGAATGACTGTTTTTTAGTTTCGCTTTCGTCTACTAATAGTTTATCGTCTTCTTCATTAACTTTATAAGGGTTAATGATTGAAGCAATAATGAAACCACCAAATAAGTTTAAAACAACAGCTGTAACAACATATTTAGGTTCAATCAATGTGAAGTATGCACCAATAATTGACGCTGATACTGTAGACATTGCTGAAGCTGTTAATGTGTACAAACGTTGTTTAGGTATGTAAGGTAACTGTTGTTTCAATGAAATGAATACTTCAGATTGACCTAAGATTGCAGCAGCAACTGCATTGTATGATTCTAAACGTCCCATACCATTAATTTTAGAAATTAAGAATCCTAAAACATTAATAATCCATGGTAAGATTCGAGTATATTGTAAGATACCAATTAATGCTGAAATAAATACAATTGGTAGTAACACACTGAAGAAGAATGGTGGGTTTTTAGGATCTACGAACTTAAATCCGCCAAACACGAAGTTAACCCCTTCTGCAGCTTTTTGTAATAAGTAGTTAAATCCTTCCGAAATGCCCCCAATAACTGTAATACCTGCTGTCGTTTTCAATAAAATAAACGCGAACACAAGTTGGATAACTAATAAAATACGAACATATTGCCAGCGGATATTTTTTCTGTCAGAGCTAAACAAAAATGCAAGTGCCAAAAAGAAAATTATCCCTATAATCCCAATAAGAATATGCATAATTCTACTCCTTTAAATTTACTTAACTAATATAATACAATAAATTCTTACATGTAACATCAATAATTTTAGAAAATTAAAAAACAAATTGGTTGAAAAAGGTCAAAGATGCTCATATAATATAGTCAAAGAAGGTCAAAAGAGGTGGTAAATCATGCACAACATGTCTGACATCATAGAACAATACATTAAAAAGTTATTCGAAGAAAGTAATGAAGACGTGGTAGAAATTCAACGAGCAAATATTGCTCAACGGTTCGACTGTGTACCTTCTCAATTAAATTATGTCATTAAAACTAGATTCACAAACGAACATGGTTATGAAATAGAAAGTAAACGAGGTGGTGGAGGTTATATCCGAATCACCAAAATTGAAAATAAAGATGCAACGGGGTATATTAATCATCTGTTGCAAATCATTGGGCCATCCATTTCCCAGCAACAAGCTTACTATATTTTAGATGGTTTGCTAGATAAAGGTCTCATTAGTGAAAGAGAAGCAAGAATGATTCAAGTTATAGTTGATCGAGAGACTTTGAAAATGGATGTTGTTGCTCGAGATATTATTAGAGCGAATATTTTAAAACGTTTGTTACCAATCATTAGTTTTTATTAATAGAAAAGCGAGGTGTCTATGTGTGCTTTGCGAAAACTGCCATTTAAATGAAGCAGAGGTTAAACTTACAGTAAAAAGTAAAGAAGGCACTTCTGAGAAATGGGTATGTTCTATATGTGCTCAAGGTGAAAATCCTTGGCAACAAAATGAAACGCCATCCCCGCATTCTCAGTTTCAAGACGATATTGAAGAAGCATTTGTCGTCAAACAAATATTGCAACATTTGGCAACGAAACATGGTATTAATTTCCATGAAGTAGCTTTTCAAGAAGAGAAGCGATGTCCAACGTGTAAGATGACATTAAAAGATATTGCGCATGTAGGGAAATTCGGGTGTGCAAATTGTTATGCCACTTTCAAAGATGACATCGTAGATATAGTAAGACGCGTTCAAGGTGGACAATTTGAACACGTAGGTAAAACGCCTCGTTCGTCTCATAAGAAACTTGCCATCAAGAAACAAATTGAGGAAAAAACAAAATATCTCAATGTACTAATAGATGAACAAAACTTTGAAGAGGCTGCTATCGTTAGAGACGAAATAAAAGCATTGAAAGACGAGAGCGGGGTGGAACGCAATGAGTGATATGAATGCACATATCAGTGAATGGATGAAGGAAACTGAAGAATCTCCAATTGTTATGTCATCAAGAGTTCGATTGGCTAGAAATTTAGAAAATCACGTTCACCCACTCATGTTTCCATCAGAACAAGATGGGTTCAGAGTTATAAATGAAGTACAAGATGTATTGCCTGATTTAGATTTAATGCGTTTAGATACAATGGATCAACAAAACAAAATGAAACTTGTTGCAAAACATTTAATTAGTCCTGAACTGATTAAACAACCCGCATCAGCAGTGTTATTGAATAAAGATGAATCAATAAGTATTATGATTAATGAAGAAGATCATATACGCATACAAGCAATGGGCACCGATTTATCTTTACACGACTTATATAACAAAGCTAGTGAGATTGATGATACTTTAGATCAATCACTAGACATTAGTTATGATGAACATTTAGGATATTTAACTACGTGTCCAACAAATATTGGTACAGGTATGCGAGCAAGTGTGATGTTACACTTGCCAGGATTATCCATTATGAAACGTATGAATCGTATTGCACAGACAATTAATCGTTTCGGTTTTACAATTCGAGGTATATATGGAGAAGGCTCGCAAGTGTATGGCCATATTTATCAAATCTCAAATCAATTAACACTTGGTAAGACTGAAGATGAAATCATAGATAATTTAACTGAAGTTGTTCAACAAATCATAAATGAAGAAATGCAAATTCGTGAACGTTTAACTCAATACAATGAATTAGAAACGCTAGACCGTATTTATCGGTCATTGGGTATTTTACAAAATAGTCGAATCATTTCAATGGAAGAAGCTTCTTATCGTTTAAGTGAAGTGAAATTAGGTATCGATTTAGGGTATTTAACATTGAGTGATTTTAAATTTAATGAATTAATGGTAAGTATTCAATCAGCGTTTATCTATAACGATGAAGATGAAACAATCTCTGTAAATGAAAAGAGAGCAAATATATTAAGAGAATATACTCAATAGGAGGTACAAAAATATATGCTATTTGGTAGATTAACTGAACGTGCACAACGTGTCCTAGCACACGCACAAGAAGAAGCGATACGTTTAAATCATTCTAATATAGGTACAGAACATTTGTTATTAGGTTTAATGAAAGAACCAGAAGGTATTGCTGCTAAAGTATTAGAAAGCTTTAATATTACCGAAGATAAAGTGATTGAAGAAGTCGAAAAATTAATCGGTCACGGACAAGATCAAACAGGAACATTGCATTATACACCAAGAGCTAAGAAAGTAATTGAACTTTCAATGGATGAAGCAAGAAAGTTACACCATAACTTTGTAGGTACAGAACACATATTACTAGGTTTAATTCGTGAAAATGAAGGCGTAGCTGCTCGCGTATTTGCTAATCTTGATTTAAATATTACAAAAGCGCGTGCCCAAGTCGTCAAAGCACTAGGTAGTCCTGAAATGAGCAATAAAAATGCTACAGCAAATAAATCAAATAATACCCCTACATTAGATGGATTAGCACGTGATTTAACTGTCATTGCCAAAGATGGAACGTTAGATCCAGTTGTTGGTAGAGATAAAGAAATTACTCGTGTAATTGAAGTGTTAAGTCGTCGTACTAAAAACAATCCTGTACTAATTGGTGAACCCGGTGTAGGTAAAACTGCAATTGCAGAAGGCCTTGCTCAAGCTATTGTTAATAATGAAGTACCTGAGACACTTAAAGGTAAACGCGTGATGTCACTTGATATGGGAACAGTTGTAGCTGGTACTAAATATCGTGGTGAATTTGAAGAACGTTTGAAAAAAGTAATGGAAGAAATTCATCAAGCTGGTAACGTAATCTTATTCATTGATGAATTACACACATTAGTTGGTGCTGGTGGAGCTGAAGGCGCAATCGATGCGTCAAACATATTAAAACCAGCATTAGCACGTGGTGAATTACAATGTATCGGTGCGACAACATTAGATGAATATCGTAAAAACATCGAGAAAGATGCAGCGTTAGAACGTCGTTTCCAACCTATTCAAGTTGATGAACCAACAGTTGAAGACACAATTGCAATTTTAAAAGGATTACGTGATCGTTATGAAGCACATCACCGCATCAATATTTCAGATGAAGCACTTGAAGCGGCTGCTAAATTAAGTGATCGTTATGTATCAGATCGTTTCTTACCCGATAAAGCGATTGATTTAATTGATGAAGCAAGTTCAAAAGTAAGACTGAAAAGTCATACAACACCTAACAACTTGAAAGAAATTGAGCAAGAAATTGAAAAAGTAAAAAATGAAAAAGACGCAGCAGTTCATGCTCAAGAATTCGAAAATGCTGCTAATTTACGTGATAAACAAACTAAACTTGAAAAACAATATGAAGATGCCAAAAATGAGTGGAAAACAACTCAAGGCGATCAATCCACTTCTCTATCTAAAGAAGATATTGGTGAAGTCATTGCAGGTTGGACAGGTATCCCGCTTACAAAAATTAATGAAACTGAATCAGATCGATTATTAAATCTTGAACAAACGTTACATGATAGAGTTATAGGCCAAAATGATGCTGTAACTTCTATTAGTAAAGCGGTACGCCGTGCTCGTGCAGGATTGAAAGATCCTAAACGTCCAATCGGTAGTTTTATCTTCTTAGGTCCAACAGGTGTAGGTAAAACAGAATTAGCTAGAGCATTAGCAGAATCAATGTTTGGTGAAGAAGATGCAATGATTCGCGTTGATATGAGTGAGTTTATGGAAAAACATGCTGTGAGTCGTTTAGTTGGAGCGCCTCCAGGCTATGTAGGTCATGATGAAGGTGGCCAATTAACTGAGAAAGTAAGACGTAAACCATACTCAGTTATCTTATTTGATGAAATCGAAAAGGCGCATCCAGATGTATTTAATATTCTATTGCAAGTTCTAGACGATGGTCATTTAACTGATACAAAAGGACGTCAAGTTGATTTCCGAAATACAGTGATTATCATGACTTCAAATGTTGGTGCTCAAGAATTACAAGATCAACGCTTTGCTGGTTTCGGTGGCAGTTCTGAAGGTCATGACTATGAAACAATTCGCAAGACAATGATGAAAGAATTGAAAAATTCATTCCGCCCAGAGTTCTTAAACCGTGTTGACGACATCATCGTATTCCACAAACTTTCTAAAGATGAATTGAAAGAAATCGTTACAATGATGGTTAATAAACTAACACAACGACTATCTGAGCAAGATATTAATATTATTGTAACTGATAAAGCAAAAGAAAAAATTGCTGAAGAAGGCTATGATCCAGAATACGGTGCCCGTCCATTAATCAGAGCTATTCAAAAAACAGTTGAAGATAACTTGAGTGAATTAATTTTAGACGGTAACCAAATTGAAGGTAAAGAAGTTGTCATCGACCATGATGGTGATGAATTTAAATATAATATCAATGAAAAAAATAATGGTATTTCAGATGAAGACAACGAAGTAACTGAAACTGAAGCATAATACTATAAAATTAATGTTAAATATAAGCTGAGACATATCATATTCGAATGTCTCAGCTTTAATTTTTTGATTTCAATGAATCAATTTTAATCATTATAAGTATTAATTATCACTAAAATAAATAGAATCAAATTTATACTAATTTGCTTAAGTTTACATTTGTCATTGTGCAACGTTACATATAAAATAGATTTGTTCAAAGAAAAATCGGGGGTGCAATTTTGGCCAAAAAGAAAGTAATTTTTGAATGTATGGCTTGCGGCTATCAATCTCCAAAATGGATGGGAAAGTGTCCTAATTGTGGGTCATGGAATCAAATGGAGGAAATTGTTGAAAAAGTTTCAAATCCTAAACACGGCGTAAAGACATCAACGTCTAGCGCAAAAGTCCAGAAATTAAATGATATCAAGAATGAAGTGACACCGAGAGTTCAGACAGAATCAAAAGAGTTCAACCGCGTTTTAGGTGGTGGCATTGTAAGTGGCTCTTTAGTGTTAATAGGTGGAGATCCTGGTATCGGTAAATCAACGTTATTGCTGCAAATTTGTGCATCATTGTCACAAAAATTAAATGTACTGTATATTACAGGTGAAGAATCACTAAATCAAACTAAATTACGTGCCGGTCGACTAGATGAAGATTCGAGTAATTTAAATGTGTTAGCAGAAACAGATTTAGAGGTAATACATCAAACAGTTCAACAAGCACAACCTGATATTTTAGTTGTGGATTCCATTCAAACAATATATCATCCTGAAATTAGTTCGGCACCTGGTTCTGTGTCTCAAGTTAGAGAAAGTACACAGAGTTTAATGAATATTGCTAAACAAATGAATATTGCAACATTTATCGTCGGACATGTTACAAAAGAAGGTCAAATTGCAGGACCGCGTCTATTAGAACATATGGTTGATACTGTACTGTACTTTGAGGGAGATGAGCATCATGCTTATCGTATCTTGAGAGCGGTTAAGAACCGTTTTGGTTCTACTAATGAAATGGGCATTTTTGAGATGAAACAAAGCGGGTTAAAAGGCGTTCATAATCCTTCTGAAATGTTCTTAGAGGAACGTTCTACCAATGTGCCGGGATCAACGATTGTAGCAACTATGGAAGGTACACGACCTCTATTAATAGAAGTTCAGGCCTTAGTGACGCCTACAACATTTAATAACCCTAGACGTATGGCAACAGGTATAGATCATAATCGTTTGAGTTTATTAATGGCTGTATTAGAGAAAAAAGAAAACTATTTATTACAACAACAAGATGCATATATTAAAGTAGCTGGTGGCGTTCGATTGACAGAGCCGGCAGTTGATTTAAGTGTTATAGTAGCAACAGCTTCAAGTTTTAAAGATAAAGCAGTAGATGGGCTTGATTGTTATATTGGAGAAGTAGGTTTGACCGGTGAAGTGAGACGTGTTTCTCGAATTGAACAACGTGTTCAAGAAGCAGCTAAATTAGGCTTTGAACGTGTTATTATTCCACAGACAAATATCGGTGGATGGCAATTTCCTGAGGGCATTAAAGTAGTAGGAGTGTCTACAGTACATGATGCACTAAAGTATGCATTCAAATCGTAAATAAAGTGAAAAAGAGGTGAGACTTATGAAAGTATTAAAAGGAATTGTAATCATCATATATATTATTCTAGGTGCCGCACTTGGTATTTTGTTAATACCTGAAATACTCAAGGATTTTAATATTGATGGTTACCCATTTTTACATAACTATTATATTGATGGCTTAATTGGAATAGTAGTATTTTTCTTGATTTTTGGCTTCTTTATTAATAAAGTTACGAAAACTTTTAAAGCCATTGAACATTGGATTATGCAACGTAGTGCTGTTGAAATTTTATTTGCAACACTTGGACTTATCATTGGATTATTTATATCAGTTATGGCTTCGTTTATTCTAGAAATGATTGGAAACACGATATTAAATCATCTAGTACCACTTATTATTACATTATTGCTATGTTATTTAGGTTTCCAATTTGGTTTGAAAAAGCGTGACGAAATGTTAATGTTCTTGCCGGAAAATATGGCACGCTCTATGTCTAAAAGTAATATTAGTGCTGTACCTAAACTTTTAGATACAAGTGCAATTATCGATGGACGTATTTTAGATGTCATTCGTTGTGGTTTTATAGATGGTGAAATCCTTATACCGCAAGGTGTTATTAATGAACTTCAAGTTGTAGCTGATGCGAATGATAGTGTGAAACGTGAGAAAGGACAACGCGGTTTAGATATATTAAATGAATTGTATGACTTAGAGTATCCTACACGCGTGATACATCCACAAAAGTCTCACAGTGATATTGATGAACTATTGGTAAAGTTAGCACAAACTTATCATGCGCATGTGATTACTACCGATTTTAATTTAAATAAAGTATGTCACGTTCAAGGAATTAAAGCTTTAAATGTAAACGACTTATCTGAAGCAATTAAACCGAATGTTCATCAAGGTGACCGCATTAATATTCTATTGACTAAAATGGGTAAAGAGCCTGGTCAAGGTGTAGGCTATTTAGATGACGGCACAATGGTAGTCGTTGACAATGCGAAATCACTTGTAGGTAAATATGTAGATTTAGAAGTCATCAGTTTATTACAAACATCATCAGGACGTATTATTTTCGCTAAAAAAATAGACGATTCAGAGTAATGATAAATATGTTCTTTAAACTTAGAGATTAAGAAGATATGTTCAATTATAAAAAAATTAAATTATTGTAAGTGATTAGGTTTCATGTGAAACGCTAAATGTGGAGGGCACTCTTTTCAAGAAGCGAAGCATGGAACCTATTTACATAAAGTAGATTTATGAATTAATGATAATCTATAGCGCAAACAAGTGACTTATCAAAGTGTTGATTTAGTGCTACAATAATGAAGAAATGCGAACTTTTATCTAAGGTTAATGTAAAGTGGAAAGTTATTCGGGAACATGTCTAAAATGATAGTTTAGAATAGCTTTTTTCTAATGGTTTGAAGGTGTTTCTTACTGGCGTAGAACGACTCGGTTAGAGTGTAAAGTTTGTAGCCTGTATTAGATAAAGCGTATAAATTCGAAGTTAAAACATAACTAATATTTATAGGAGTGAATACGATGAGTGAACGCATTAGAGTGAGATATGCGCCAAGTCCAACTGGATATTTACACATTGGTAATGCAAGAACTGCATTATTTAATTATTTATTTGCTAAGCATTATGATGGTGATTTCGTAGTGCGTATTGAAGATACGGATAGTAAACGTAATCTTGAAGATGGTGAGTCATCTCAATTTGATAACTTAAAATGGTTAGGATTAGATTGGGACGAATCAATCGATAAAGACAAAGGTTATGGACCTTATCGCCAATCAGAACGTGGTGATATCTATAATCCACTTATTCAACAATTATTGGACGAAGATAAAGCGTACAAATGTTACATGACTGAAGAAGAGCTTGAAAAAGAACGTGAAGATCAAATCGCACGTGGTGAAATGCCTCGTTACGGTGGTCAACATGCACATTTAACTGAAGAAGAACGTCAACAATTTGAAGCTGAAGGTCGTCGCCCATCAATTAGATTCCGTGTGCCTAAAGATCAAATGTATACGTTTAATGATATGGTTAAAGGTGAAATTTCATTCGATTCAAACAATATAGGTGACTGGGTTATCGTTAAAAAAGATGGCATCCCTACCTATAACTTTGCTGTAGCTATCGATGATCATTACATGGAAATTTCCGATGTTATTCGTGGTGACGATCACGTTTCTAACACACCAAAACAACTTATGATTTATGAAGCATTTGGTTGGGAAGCGCCACGGTTTGGTCATATGTCGCTAATTGTTAATGAAGAACGTAAAAAATTAAGTAAACGTGATGGCCAAATTTTACAATTTATTGAGCAATACCGTGATTTAGGTTACTTGCCAGAAGCGTTATTTAACTTTATTACATTATTAGGTTGGTCTCCAGAAGGAGAGGAAGAAATCTTTTCTAAAGAAGAATTTATTAAGATCTTTGATGAAAAACGTCTCTCTAAATCACCAGCGATGTTCGATAGACAAAAATTAGCATGGGTTAATAACCAATATATGAAAACAAAAGATACTGACACAGTATTTGAACTTGCATTGCCTCATCTTATTAAAGCTAATTTAATCCCAGAATCTCCAAGTGAAGATGATAAAGAATGGGGTCGCAAATTAGTGGCACTATATCAAAAAGAAATGAGCTATGCTGGCGAAATTGTACCTTTATCTGAAATGTTCTTCCATGAAATGCCTGAATTAGGAGAAGAAGAACAAGAAGTCATTAATGGAGAACAAGTTCCTGAATTGATGACACATTTATATGGTAAATTAGAAGCTTTAGAGCCATTTGAAGCGGCTGACATTAAGAAAACAATTAAAGAAGTACAAAAGGAAACAGGTATTAAAGGTAAACAATTATTCATGCCTATTCGTGTTGCCGTAACTGGTCAAATGCATGGTCCTGAATTACCTAATACAATTGAAGTATTAGGTAAAGATAAAGTACTTTTACGATTGAAAAAATTCGTGTAAAGGACATCAGGCAAGTTGCACGAATGAGATGCTAATTTAACTTATCTAACACTTGAAATTTCACATTAAAGCAAATATGATAATGTTAAAGATGGCGAAGCCATTTTGGTATGAGTATTTAAAGGCGAAGGATTAGTAAATATTAGACTATGATTTCAGAGAGTGTACGGTTGCTGTGAGTACGCCATAGACGATGTTGAATGCACCTTTGTATAACCAACTAAATATAGTAAATGAGTATGATAAAGTGAATCTAGTAACCTATAGTTATATAGATATACTAGCTTGCATTTATCTAGAATACAGAGTGGAACCGTGCAATAGCGCCTCTAGCATCTTAAGTGTTAGGGGCGCTAATTATTTTATTTAGAGTGTATTTAAGTATTTTGTTATTAAATTTGGAAATTTTTAAACTTTTTAAAAAACTGAGGGGGCGACAGTCTTGATAAAAAGAATGAGAGACGATGTGAAAATGGTATTCGAACAAGACCCAGCAGCTCGTACAACATTTGAGGTTATTACAACATATGCTGGATTACATGCAGTTTGGAGTCACCTTATTGCACACAAACTATATAATAAGAAATGCTACGTATTGGCGAGAATTATATCTCAAGTATCACGTTTCTTTACAGGTATTGAAATACATCCAGGCGCGAAAATTGGCAAACGCTTATTTATAGACCATGGTATGGGTGTAGTAATTGGTGAGACTTGTACAATTGGTGATAATGTGACTATTTATCAAGGTGTAACACTGGGTGGTACGGGCAAAGAAAAAGGAAAGCGTCACCCTGATATTGGCGATAATGTATTAATCGCAGCTGGGTCAAAAGTGTTAGGTAATATTCAAATTGATTCAAATGTGAATATTGGTGCGAATTCAGTGGTATTACAATCAGTTCCAAGTTACACGACTGTAGTCGGTATTCCTGGACATATTATTAAACAAGAGGGTAAACGTATCGGTAAAACATTTGATCACCGTAATTTACCTGACCCTTTATATGAACAAATTAAGCAACTAGAAAAACAACTTGAAAAAGCGAAGAACGGAGAGATTAAAGATGATTACATTATATAATACATTAACGCGTCAAAAAGAGACATTTGAACCTATCGAACCAGGTAAGGTGAAAATGTATGTCTGTGGTCCGACAGTATACAATTATATTCACATTGGTAATGCACGTCCTGTCATAAATTATGATGTTGTACGTAGATATTTTGAATATAAAGGATACGAAGTGATTTATGTTTCAAACTTCACAGATGTAGACGATAAATTAATAAACCGTTCTAAGGAATTGAATGAGAGTGTACCGGATATTGCAGATAGATACATTAAAGCATTTTATGAAGATGTTGGTGCATTAAACGTTAAGAAAGCGACTTCGAATCCACGTGTAATGAATCATATGGATGAGATTATTGATTTTATTAAAGAGCTAGTTGATGAAGGTTACGCTTATGAGAGTGACGGCGATGTCTACTTTAGAACACGCAAATTTGAAGGTTACGGTAAATTAAGCCATCAATCATTAGATGATTTAAAGGTAGGAGCAAGAATAGAAGCTGGGGAACAAAAAGAAGATGCGTTAGACTTTACTTTATGGAAAAAAGCAAAACCAGGTGAAATTAGTTGGGAAAGTCCTTTTGGTGAAGGGCGTCCAGGTTGGCATATTGAATGTTCAGTAATGGCGTTTCATGAACTAGGCAAAACAATTGATATTCATGCTGGTGGTTCTGACTTACAATTCCCTCATCACGAAAACGAAATTGCGCAATCAGAAGCGCATAATCATGCCCCATTTGCTAATTACTGGATGCATAATGGTTTTATAAATATAGATAACGAGAAAATGAGTAAATCGTTAGGTAACTTTATACTAGTTCATGACATCATAAAAGAAGTAGATCCTGACGTTCTACGATTCTTCATGATTAGCGTACATTATAGAAGTCCTATTAATTATAATCTAGAACTTGTTAATGCAGCTAAGAGTGGTTTAGAACGCATTCGTAATAGCTATCAATTGATAGAAGAACGTGAAACAATCGCGACAGACATCGTTGACCAATCTAAATATATCGAACAAATCGATGCTATTTTAGAGCAATTTGAGACAGTAATGGATGATGATTTCAACACTGCTAATGCTGTTACGGCTTGGTACGATTTATCTAAACTTGCGAATAAATATGTTTTAGAGAACAATACATCTACTCAAGTCATTTCTCGATTCAAAGAAGTTTATCAGATATTTAGTGATGTACTTGGAGTTCCACTAAAAGGTAATAAATCAGATATGTTACTTGATGAAGATATTGAAAAGCTTATCGAAGAACGTAATGAAGCGCGTAAAAATAAAGACTTTGCACGTGCAGATGAAATAAGAGATATGCTTAAAGAACAAAACATTATATTAGAGGATACGCCACAAGGTGTACGCTTTAAACGTGGATAATATGGATATTAAATTGTTAAACCCGTTAACATTAGCCTACATGGGTGACGCAGTGTTGGACCAGCACGTGCGAGAATATATCGTTCTTAAATTACAAAGTAAGCCTAATCGATTGCATCAAGTTTCGAAAAGTTATGTGTCTGCGAAAAGTCAGGCGCAAACTTTAGAAACATTATTTGAAATGGGTTGGTTCACGGATGAAGAATTAGATATTGTTAAAAGAGGTCGTAATGCTAAAAGTCACACTAAGGCTAAAAATACGGATATTCAAACTTATCGTAAAAGTTCTGGTTTAGAAGCAGTCATTGGATATTTATATTTAGATCATCAAGAAGAAAGATTGGAAAATTTACTTGATATGATTGTTCAAACAGTCAATGAAAGGTAGTGAAAACAGTGGAAGATATCGTTATTGTCGGTAGGCATGCTGTTAAAGAAGCGATTGTTTCTGGCCATACAATTAATAAAATTTGGATACAAGAGGGAATCAGAAAGCAACAAATCAATGATATTTTACAAAATGCTAAAGAGCAAAAATTGATTGTGCAAACAGTTCCAAAATCCAAATTAGATAATTTAGCAAATGCACCTCATCAAGGTGTTGCTGCACTTATTGCACCATATGAATATGCTGATTTCGATCAATTTATTCAATCTCAAAAGGATAAAGAAGGTTTATCAACTGTAGTGATTTTAGATGGCCTTGAAGATCCGCATAACTTAGGCTCTATATTGAGAACGGCAGATGCTAGCGGTGTTGATGGTGTTATTATTCCTAAAAGACGTTCAGTAGCATTAACGCAAACAGTTGCTAAAGCGTCAACAGGTGCGATACAACATGTTCCAGTTATGCGTGTTACGAATTTAGCAAAAACAATTGACGAATTAAAAGAACATGGCTACTGGGTAGCAGGTGCTGAAGCGGATAATGCAACAGACTATAGAGAAATGGCGGTGGATATGCCATTAGCTATCGTTATCGGTAGTGAAGGACAAGGCATGAGTAGATTAGTGAAAGATAAATGTGATTTTTACATTAAAATACCTATGGTTGGACATGTTAATAGCCTCAATGCATCGGTAGCTGCTAGTTTAATGATGTATGAAGTATATCGTAAACGTCATCAAATCGGAGATAACGCATGAAAGATAAATATTTGATAATTGATGGCTACAATATGATTGGACAGTCACCTGAACTCGGTAAAATTGCAAAAGATAATTTGCAAGAAGCACGAGAGCAATTATTAGATGCTATAGCAAACTATAATGCTGTTGTAGCTGATGAAATTGTATGTGTGTTTGATGCGTATGAACAATCAGGTATAGAAAGAGAATACATTTATCATGGTGTAAAAACAGTATTTACAAAAGAAAAAGAGACTGCGGATAGCTATATAGAACGTTATGTTTATAATTTATATAACAAGCACACGACACATATTACCGTTGTAACCAGTGATATGAGCGAGCAACATGCAATATTTGGTGCTGGCGCATATCGTGTATCTTCGAGAGAGATGTGGCGTGATTTAAGAGAAAATGAAATCACAGTGAGTAAGTCATTAGATGATTTCACAGAAAGTAAACCGAGAACTCGCATTTCGTTATCAAATGATGTATTAGCAGAATTTGAAAAGATTAGACGTGGAAATCATAACAAAGATTAAAATCGTCCACTTGTCTTTTGAAAATGACTTCATATAAACTTTGCCTAACTTAATTTGAAAGGTAAGGTTTATGGCGCATCAATTTATACAACTAGAGAAGATCTTTAAAGCATTCCAAAATAGTCGTAGTAGTCACGAACAAGAGAGATTATTTATAGATATAGTAAACCACATACAACCTAAACTTTTTATAAAATTTAAAAGTTATGGAATGAAAAATGAAGATATTGAAGATTTAGTACAAGAAACTTTAATCAGGATTTATTTAGCACTTCATACATTTGATTTTAGTACAGATGTTCCTTTCGAACACTATTTGAATTGTATCGTACGATCGATGCGAAATGATTTTTGGAGAAGAAAATATATTGAGACTGATAAGCACGAAAGCATCATTAATGACTATGTTATTGATTACAAATTGAATCAATCAAGTAAACATATTGAAGATATCTTTATGATAAAAGAGAAGCGAGAATTGCTAGCGAGTAGTTTAACAGTATTAAGTCGATTCGAGCGAAGCGTAGCTGAATTACTAATGTCTGATTATTCGCCTAGTGAAATTGCAAAACAGCTAGGTATTAAAGATAAAGTGGTTTACAATAGTATTCAACGTTGTAAAATGAAAATGAAGTACTATTTATTGAGGCGTCTTTATTAAGTTGTATCAACTCATACACATCGGCGCTTGTTTGACATTTAATGTTAGGTTTATGTATAGTATACTGGTATTAAAATGAGCAAAGGTGAACTGATTTGAAAAAAGTACCTTTAATTTGTGATGTTTGTGGTACTAGAAATTATAACGTACCGAAAAAAGAAACTTCTGCAACGAGACTAGAAATAAAAAAATATTGTTCGAGATGTAATGCACATACGATTCATAAAGAGTCTAAATAATAGTGAAAGTATTGCTATTAAAGTTAACGGTTAACTAACTGTGAGTATGGAGGTAATTTTGATGGCTAAAGATAAGGGCACAAACAAAGAAAAAGACAGTTTCTTCCAAGGCGTTAAAAGTGAAATGGAAAAAACGAGTTGGCCAACAAAAGAAGAACTTTTTAAATATACTGTAATTGTAGTTTCTACAGTAATCTTCTTTATGGTCTTTTTCTGGGTATTAGATATAGGTATTGGGAATTTAATTGAACTATTTAGATAAGAATAAGGAGTGACAACATGTCTGAAGAGGTTGGCGCAAAGCGTTGGTATGCTGTGCATACGTATTCTGGATATGAGAATAAAGTTAAGAAGAATTTAGAAAAAAGAGTAGAATCAATGAATATGACAGAACAGATTTTTAGAGTTGTCATACCTGAAGAGGAAGAAACACAAGTTAAAGATGGTAAAGCTAAAAAACAACTAAAAAAAACGTTCCCTGGTTATGTACTTGTAGAACTAGTGATGACTGATGAATCTTGGTATGTAGTACGTAACACACCTGGTGTTACAGGATTCGTTGGTTCAGCTGGAGCAGGTTCTAAACCAAACCCATTATTACCTGAAGAAATGCGATTCATTTTAAAACAAATGGGACTTAAAGAAAAAACAATCGACGTAGAATTAGAAGTCGGAGAACAAGTTCGTATTAAATTTGGACCGTTCGCTAATCAAGTTGGAGAAGTTCAAGAAATCGAACCTGATAAATTTAAATTAACAGTATTAGTTGATATGTTTGGAAGAGAAACACCAGTTGAAGTTGAATTTGATCAAATAGAAAAACTATAATCAATTAAATTTTAAAAACATTGAACAACAAAAAAGATGAAATTTTACTATTGCTTTTTAAGTTGGTTCAGTGTTAAAATAATGTGGTCGCGTTTTTATAGCGCTCATTTCGTCACGAAATGTTTATGAGTGGGAGGGCAAAACTGAGCCCTGTGACCACATCACGATATCAAGGAGGTGCACATCGTGGCTAAAAAAGTAGAAAAAGTAGTTAAATTACAAATTCCTGCAGGTAAAGCGAACCCAGCACCACCAGTTGGTCCAGCATTAGGTCAAGCAGGTGTGAACATCATGGGATTCTGTAAAGAATTCAACGCACGTACACAAGAACAAGCAGGTTTAATCATTCCGGTAGAAATCAGTGTTTATGAAGATCGTTCATTTACATTCATTACTAAAACTCCACCGGCTCCAGTACTACTTAAAAAAGCGGCTGGCGTAGAAAAAGGTTCTGGTGAACCTAACAAAACTAAAGTTGCTACAGTAACTAAAGATCAAGTACGTGAAATTGCTCAAACTAAAATGCAAGACTTAAACGCTGCAGACGAAGAAGCAGCTATGCGTATTATCGAAGGTACTGCTCGTAGTATGGGTATCACTGTACAATAATTAATGAATACAAAGTTAGTTTAATTTTGAAATAAACTGATAGACGATAGCAGGTAACAGAAATGACAACGACAATATTGTCTATGATTAGTCTGGGTGACTAGTAATCTTTCTTAAGATTACTCAAACATTAGACATTCATCTGTTATCTGCTCTTAACTTGTGTTAGGCACAAGTAAGCGTGGGAGGAAATTCCGCTAAAACCACTAAAGGAGGAACAATAAATGGCTAAAAAAGGTAAAAAGTATCAAGAAGCAGCTAATAAAGTTGATCGTACTAAACATTATAGTGTTGAAGAAGCAATCAGCTTAGCTAAAGAAACAAGCATTGCTAACTTTGACGCATCAGTTGAAGTTGCTTTCCGTTTAGGAATTGATACACGTAAAAATGACCAACAAATCCGTGGTGCAGTAGTATTACCAAACGGAACTGGTAAATCACAACGTGTATTAGTATTTGCTAAAGGTGACAAAATCACTGAAGCAGAAGAAGCAGGCGCAGATTACGTAGGTGAATCTGAGTACGTACAAAAAATCCAACAAGGTTGGTTCGACTTTGACGTAGTAGTAGCTACACCAGACATGATGGGCGAAGTAGGTAAATTAGGTCGTGTATTAGGACCTAAAGGTTTAATGCCAAACCCTAAAACTGGTACAGTAACTATGGACGTTAAAAAAGCTGTTGAAGAAATCAAAGCTGGTAAAGTTGAATACCGTGCTGAAAAAGCAGGTATTGTACATGCTTCAATCGGTAAAGTTTCATTCAGCGATGAAAAATTAGTTGAAAACTTCAAAACTTTACAAGATGTATTAGCTAAAGCTAAACCATCATCTGCTAAAGGTACTTACTTCAAATCTGTTGCTGTAACTACAACAATGGGTCCTGGAGTTAAAATTGATACTTCATCATTCAAATTATAATTAAGTGTAAACTTATTTAATTATAGAACCTGTGACTTTCGAATGTCACAGGTTATTGTTATGTATATACAGAAATAACTTTTGTGTGAACATGATGTAATCTATAAATGGAATTTATTTATTCCGAACATATTGAAGTCTATGTCTTCATATATGATGGCGAAGAAATAATTAGTCGATAGAGAAGTAATAACTTTATCTCATTTATAGAAAAAATTGGAAAAGTGATTGACATATTACAATAATGAGGTTATATTATTTATTGTGATTATTTTACCTAAGACAGTAGGAGTTATAGTATAACTTAAAAATTATCCTGCCGAGGCTAAAATTGACTTGAACGTGTGATCATAAAAATGATCTTTCAAGCGCTTTTTGCCGTGGGTAGAAAGTGCTTTTTTTATTGAGAAATTTAAAAAGCACCAAAAATAAAAATGGAGGTGTCTGAATGTCTGCTATTATCGAAGCTAAAAAACAACAAGTTGATGTTATTGCTGAACAACTTAAAAATTCAGTTTCAACTGTTATCGTTGACTACCGTGGCTTAACAGTTGCAGAAGTAACTGAACTACGTTCACAATTACGTGAAGCTGGTGTTGAGTACAAAGTTTACAAAAACACTATGGTTCGTCGTGCAGCTGAACAAGCAGGTATCGAAGGCTTAGATGAATTCTTAACAGGTCCTACAGCTGTTGCAACTTCAACTGAAGATGTAGTAGCACCAGCGAAAGTTATCGCAGGATTTGCTAAAGAACATGAAGCTTTAGAAATCAAAACAGGCGTTATGGAAGGTAGCGTTATTTCAGCAGAAGAAGTTAAAACTGTTGGTTCATTACCTTCACACGATGGTCTTGTTTCTATGCTTTTATCAGTATTACAAGCTCCAGTACGCAACTTCGCTTATGCGGTTAAAGCTGTTGGAGAACAAAAAGAAGAAAGCGCTGAATAATTGCGCATAAAAAATTAAAATAATTGGAGGAAATATAAAATGGCTAATCAAGAACAAATCATTGAAGCAATTAAAGAAATGTCAGTATTAGAATTAAACGATTTAGTAAAAGCAATTGAAGAAGAATTTGGTGTAACAGCAGCAGCTCCTGTAGCAGCAGCTGGTGCAGCTGGTGGCGGAGACGCAGCAGCAGAAAAAACTGAATTTGACGTTGAGTTAACTTCAGCTGGATCTTCAAAAATCAAAGTTGTTAAAGCAGTTAAAGAAGCAACTGGCTTAGGCTTAAAAGATGCTAAAGAATTAGTAGATAACGCACCTAAAGTAATCAAAGAAGGCGTTGCTAAAGAAGAAGCTGAAAAACTTAAAGAACAATTAGAAGAAGTTGGAGCTACTGTAGAATTAAAATAATTCTAGTATCTTAACTTAATATCGAAGGTTATGTGTTTTTGATGTATTAATAATGCATTATCAGAAGTAACCCGAATTCTTTGAGAAATTAAAACCCCGTTATCACGATAACGGGGTTTTTACTTCATTTTCTAGTAAAATAAAGATGAACAATGAAAAAAGAGGTGACGTTATGGGACACTATTATGATGAAAATCCAAATGTACAAAGTGATGAAAGAGTCATTCAATATCATTATCATTCCCATCAATTAAATTTAACTACAGATGCAGGTGTGTTCTCAAAAGCACAAGTAGATTTTGGATCAGATACGTTAGTACAAACATTTTTAAACGAGCATCGTCCTGGACCAAGTAAGACGATTGCTGATGTCGGATGCGGGTATGGTCCGATAGGATTAATGATTGCAAAAGTTTCGCCACATCATCAAGTTACTATGGTTGATGTGAATCATCGTGCCTTAAATCTTGCTGAAAAGAATAAAAAAGCAAATCAAATTGATAACGTCATTATCAAAGAAAGTGATGGTTTATCACAACTAAAGGATAGTCATTTTGATTATGTACTAACCAATCCTCCCATTAGAGCTGGCAAAGAAGTTGTTCATCGTATTTTTGAAGAAGCATATCAACAGTTAAATTCACAAGGTGAGTTGTACGTTGTGATTCAAAAGAAACAAGGTATGCCTTCTGCTAAAAAGAAAATGGAAGAAATTTTCAATAATGTCGAAGTTGTTAACAAGAATAAAGGGTACTATATATTGAAAAGCCGAAAAGGTTGATTTCAAAGTCGTATTCTGATATAGTTATAAAATGTAAAAATTTATGTTCAATAAGTGTGTACTTTTACGCGAAAAGAGTACGATAAACAAGAATAAATGTAGAATCGAAAATGGTGTCATCAACTGTGTTGCCGTTTTCTTTTTGTCTTGTTATACGATTTTACGCGTATTGGTTCATCACACAATATTTGAGGGGTGAATCTGTTTGGCAGGTCAAGTTGTCCAATATGGAAGACATCGTAAACGTAGAAATTATGCGAGAATTTCAGAAGTATTAGAATTACCAAACTTAATAGAAATTCAAACTAAATCTTACGACTGGTTCCTAAAAGAAGGTTTATTAGAAATGTTCCGTGATATTTCTCCAATTGAAGATTTCACAGGTAACCTTTCTTTAGAGTTTGTAGATTATCGATTAGGTGAACCAAAATATGATTTAGAAGAATCAAAAAACCGTGACGCTACTTATGCTGCACCTCTTCGTGTTAAAGTACGTCTAATAATCAAAGAAACTGGCGAAGTTAAAGAACAAGAAGTATTTATGGGTGACTTCCCATTAATGACAGATACAGGCACATTCGTAATCAATGGTGCAGAACGTGTAATCGTGTCTCAATTAGTACGTTCACCATCCGTTTATTTCAATGAAAAAATTGACAAAAACGGTCGTGAAAACTATGATGCGACAATTATCCCTAACCGTGGTGCATGGTTAGAATATGAAACAGATGCTAAAGATGTAGTTTATGTACGTATTGATAGAACGCGTAAATTACCATTAACAGTATTATTACGTGCTTTAGGCTTCTCAAATGATCAAGAAATTATTGATTTATTAGGAGACAGTGAATATTTACGTAATACGCTTGAAAAAGATGGCACTGAAAATACTGAGCAAGCATTATTAGAAATATACGAACGTTTACGTCCTGGTGAGCCACCAACAGTTGAAAATGCGAAAAGTTTACTTTATTCACGCTTTTTCGACCCTAAACGTTATGATTTAGCAAGTGTTGGTCGTTACAAAGCTAATAAAAAATTACACTTAAAACACCGCTTATTTAACCAAAAATTAGCAGAACCAATCGTTAATAGCGAAACTGGTGAAATTGTTGCCGAAGAAGGTACAGTTTTAGACCGTCGTAAATTAGACGAAATTATGGAAGTTTTAGAAACAAATGCTAATAGTGAAGTGTTTGAATTAGAAGGTACAGTTATTGATGAACCTGTTGAGATTCAATCAATCAAAGTTTACGTACCAAATGATGAAGAAGGTCGTACGACTACTGTAATTGGTAATGCATTACCAGATTCAGAAGTTAAATGTATTACACCAGCAGATATTATTGCTTCAATGAGTTATTTCTTTAACTTGTTAAATGGCATTGGTTATACAGATGATATTGACCACTTAGGAAACCGTCGTTTACGTTCAGTTGGTGAATTATTACAAAACCAATTCCGTATCGGCTTATCAAGAATGGAACGTGTTGTACGTGAAAGAATGTCAATTCAAGACACAGACTCTATCACACCGCAACAATTAATTAATATCCGTCCAGTTATTGCGTCAATTAAAGAGTTCTTCGGTAGCTCTCAATTATCACAATTCATGGACCAAGCCAATCCATTAGCTGAGTTAACGCATAAACGTCGTCTTTCTGCATTAGGACCTGGTGGTTTAACACGCGAACGTGCTCAAATGGAAGTACGTGACGTTCACTACTCTCACTATGGTCGTATGTGTCCAATCGAGACTCCAGAGGGACCAAACATTGGTTTGATTAACTCATTATCAAGTTATGCACGTGTGAATGAATTTGGTTTCATTGAAACACCATATCGTAAAGTAGACTTAGACACTAACTCTATTACAGATCAAATCGACTACTTAACAGCTGATGAAGAAGATAGCTATGTAGTTGCTCAAGCGAACTCTCGCTTAGATGAAAATGGTCGTTTCTTAGATGATGAAGTCGTATGTCGTTTCCGTGGTAATAACACAGTTATGGCTAAAGAGAAAATGGACTACATGGACGTATCTCCTAAACAAGTAGTTTCAGCTGCGACAGCATGTATTCCTTTCCTTGAAAATGATGACTCTAACCGTGCATTAATGGGTGCAAACATGCAACGTCAAGCAGTACCATTGATGAACACAGAAGCACCATTTGTTGGTACAGGTATGGAACATGTTGCTGCACGTGACTCAGGCGCTGCAATTACAGCTAAATATAGAGGTCGCGTTGAACATGTTGAATCTAAAGAAATCTTAGTTCGTCGTTTAGTAGAAGAAAACGGTACTGAACATGAAGGTGAATTAGATCGTTATCCATTAGCTAAATTCAAACGTTCAAACACTGGTACTTGTTACAACCAACGTCCAATTGTTTCAGTTGGCGATGTCGTTGAATATAATGAAATTTTAGCTGACGGACCATCAATGGAATTAGGTGAAATGGCATTAGGTCGTAACGTTGTCGTTGGTTTCATGACTTGGGACGGTTACAACTATGAGGATGCTGTTATTATGAGTGAACGTCTAGTTAAAGATGACGTTTATACTTCAATTCATATTGAAGAATATGAATCAGAAGCCCGTGATACTAAACTAGGACCTGAAGAAATCACTCGTGATATTCCAAACGTTTCAGAAAATGCACTTAAAAACTTAGATGATCGTGGTATTGTCTACGTTGGTGCTGAAGTTAAAGACGGTGACATCTTAGTAGGTAAAGTAACGCCTAAAGGTGTGACTGAATTAACAGCTGAAGAAAGATTATTACACGCTATCTTCGGTGAAAAAGCACGTGAAGTACGTGATACATCATTACGTGTACCTCACGGAGCTGGTGGTATCGTTCTAGATGTTAAAGTGTTTAATCGTGAAGAAGGCGATGATACTTTATCTCCAGGCGTTAACCAATTAGTACGTGTATACATCGTACAAAAACGTAAAATCCATGTTGGGGACAAAATGTGTGGTCGTCATGGTAACAAAGGGGTTATCTCTAAGATTGTACCTGAAGAAGATATGCCTTACTTACCAGATGGACGTCCAATTGATATCATGTTAAACCCACTTGGTGTACCATCTCGTATGAACATCGGACAAGTATTAGAATTACACTTAGGTATGGCTGCTAAAAACTTAGGCATCCATGTTGCATCTCCAGTATTCGATGGTGCGAACGATGATGATGTATGGTCAACAATCGAAGAAGCAGGTATGGCTCGTGACGGTAAAACAGTCTTATACGATGGTAGAACTGGTGAACCATTTGATAATCGTATTTCTGTTGGTGTTATGTACATGCTTAAACTTGCACACATGGTTGACGATAAATTACACGCTCGTTCAACTGGTCCATACTCACTAGTTACACAACAACCGCTTGGTGGTAAAGCACAATTCGGTGGACAACGTTTCGGTGAGATGGAGGTATGGGCACTAGAAGCATATGGTGCTGCTTACACATTACAAGAAATCTTAACTTACAAATCTGACGATACAGTAGGACGTGTTAAAACTTACGAAGCTATCGTTAAAGGTGAAAACATCTCTAGACCAAGTGTTCCAGAATCATTCCGCGTATTGATGAAAGAATTGCAAAGTTTAGGTTTAGATGTCAAAGTTATGGATGAACAAGATAATGAAATCGAAATGGCTGATGTTGATGATGAAGATGCAACTGAGCGCAAAGTAGATTTACAACAAAAAGATGTTCCTGAAACTCAAAAAGAAACTACTGACTAATTAGAATTTGAAGTTATAAAAAAAGTAAGGGGTTAGAAACTCAGTTCGATTTAAACTTAAAATAAGCTAATCGTGCTGATTTCTTCCCTACAATCATATGACTTGTTTTAGTTTCAATAGATGTAAATCAATCAAATAGCACAGCTAATCTAAATTGAAGGAGGTAGGCTCCTTGATTGATGTAAATAATTTCCATTATATGAAAATCGGTTTAGCCTCACCTGAAAAAATCCGTTCATGGTCATACGGTGAAGTAAAAAAACCAGAAACAATCAACTATCGTACATTGAAACCAGAAAAAGATGGTCTTTTCTGTGAAAGAATTTTTGGACCTACAAAAGACTGGGAATGTAGTTGTGGTAAGTACAAACGTGTACGCTACAAAGGCATGGTTTGTGACAGATGTGGTGTAGAAGTAACTAAATCTAAAGTACGTCGTGAAAGAATGGGACACATTGAATTAGCTGCTCCAGTTTCACATATTTGGTATTTCAAAGGTATTCCAAGTCGTATGGGTCTTTTATTAGACATGTCTCCTAGAGCATTAGAAGAAGTTATTTATTTCGCTTCATATGTTGTAGTAGATCCAGGTCCAACAGGCTTAGAGAAAAAATCATTATTATCTGAAGCTGAATTCAGAGAATATTATGATAAATACCCAGGTCAATTTGTAGCTAAAATGGGTGCTGAAGGTATTAAAGACCTATTAGAAGAAATTAACTTAGACGAAGAATTAAAATCATTACGTGACGAATTAGAATCTGCAACTGGTCAAAGATTGACACGTGCGATTAAACGTTTAGAAGTTGTTGAATCATTCAGAAACTCAGGTAATAATCCAGCGTGGATGATTTTAGACGTACTTCCAATTATTCCACCTGAAATCCGTCCAATGGTTCAGTTAGATGGTGGACGTTTCGCAACAAGTGATTTAAATGATTTATACCGTCGTGTTATTAACCGTAATAATCGTTTAAAACGTTTATTAGACTTAGGTGCTCCTGGCATCATCGTTCAAAACGAAAAACGTATGTTGCAAGAAGCAGTTGATGCTTTAATCGATAACGGTCGTCGTGGTCGTCCAGTTACTGGTCCAGGTAACAGACCATTGAAATCACTTTCACATATGTTGAAAGGTAAACAAGGTCGTTTCCGTCAAAACTTACTTGGTAAACGTGTTGACTATTCAGGTCGTTCAGTTATCGCTGTTGGTCCAAGCTTAAAAATGTATCAATGTGGATTACCTAAAGAAATGGCGCTTGAATTGTTCAAGCCATTCGTAATGAAGGAATTAGTTCAACGTGAAATTGCTACTAACATCAAAAATGCTAAAAGTAAAATTGAGCGTATGGACGATGAAGTATGGGACGTATTGGAAGATGTAATTAGAGAACACCCTGTATTACTTAACCGTGCACCTACACTTCACAGATTAGGTATCCAAGCATTCGAACCTACATTAGTTGAAGGTCGTGCTATCCGTCTACACCCACTTGTAACAACAGCTTACAACGCGGACTTTGACGGTGACCAAATGGCCGTTCACGTTCCTTTATCTAAAGAAGCACAAGCTGAAGCACGTATGTTAATGTTAGCTGCTCAAAACATCTTGAACCCTAAAGATGGTAAACCTGTCGTAACACCATCACAAGATATGGTATTAGGTAACTATTACTTAACATTAGAACGTAAAGATGCAGTGAACACTGGTACTATCTTTAATGATACAAACGAAGTGCTTAAAGCTTATGCAAATGGCTATGTTCATTTACACACTCGTATTGGTGTACATGCGAAATCATTTAACAACCCTACATTCACAGAAGCTCAAAATAACAAAATTTTAGCTACTTCAGTAGGTAAAATAATTTTCAATGAAATCATTCCTGATTCATTCGCATACATCAATGAACCTAGTCAAACAAATCTTGAAGGTAAAACACCTGACAAATACTTTATTGATCCAACTCAATTAGGTGAAGGTGGACTTAAAGCATACTTTGAAGAACAAGAACTTATTGAACCATTCAATAAAAAATTCTTAGGTAATATTATTGCCGAAGTCTTCAATAGATTCAGTATCACTGATACATCTATGATGCTTGACCGTATGAAAGATTTAGGTTTCAAATTCTCATCTAAAGCTGGAATTACTGTTGGTGTAGCAGATATTGTTGTACTTCCAGATAAACAAGACATTTTAGATGAGCACGAAAAATTAGTAGAACGTGTATCTAAACAATTTAATCGTGGTTTAATTACTGAAGATGAACGTTATAATGCCGTTGTTGAAATTTGGACAGATGCCAAAGATCAAATTCAAGGCGAATTAATGCAATCTCTTGAGAAAACAAATCCAATCTTCATGATGAGTGATTCTGGTGCACGTGGTAACGCGTCTAACTTTACACAATTAGCTGGTATGCGTGGTCTAATGGCCGCACCATCAGGTAAAATTATTGAGTTACCAATCACATCTTCATTCCGTGAAGGTTTAACAGTGTTAGAATACTTCATCTCTACACACGGTGCGCGTAAAGGTCTTGCCGATACAGCCCTTAAAACAGCTGACTCTGGTTACCTTACTCGTCGTCTTGTTGACGTTGCTCAAGACGTTATTGTTCGTGAAGAAGACTGTGGCACAGACCGCGGCTTACTAGTTTCTGATATCAAAGAAGGTACAGAAATGATCGAACCATTCATCGAACGTATTGAAGGACGTTATTCTAAAGAAACAATTCGTCATCCTGAAACTGATGAAATCATCATCCGTCCAGACGAATTAATCACTGCTGAAATTGCTAAGAAAATCACTGATGCCGGTATTGAACAAATGTACATCCGCTCAGCATTTACATGTAACACACGTCACGGTGTATGTGAAAAATGTTACGGTAAGAACCTTGCTACTGGTGAAAAAGTTGAAGTGGGTGAAGCAGTTGGTACAATCGCTGCCCAATCAATCGGTGAACCTGGTACCCAACTTACAATGCGTACATTCCATACAGGTGGTGTAGCAGGTAGCGATATCACTCAAGGTCTTCCACGTATCCAAGAGATCTTCGAAGCACGTAATCCAAAAGGTCAAGCTGTGATTACTGAAATCGAAGGTGTCGTTGAAGATATTAAATTAGCAAAAGATCGCCAACAAGAAATTGTTGTTAAAGGTGCTAATGAAACAAGATCTTACTTAGCTTCAGGTACTTCTAGATTAAAAGTAGAAGTCGGTCAATCAGTTGAACGTGGTGAAGTATTAACTGAAGGTTCAATCGAACCTAAGAACTTCCTAGCTGTTGCTGGTTTAAATGCGACTGAAAGCTACTTACTTAAAGAAGTTCAAAAAGTTTATCGTATGCAAGGTGTAGAAATTGACGATAAACACGTTGAAGTAATGGTAAGACAAATGTTACGTAAAGTTAGAATCATCGAAGCTGGTGATACTAAGTTATTACCTGGTTCATTGGTTGACATTCATAGCTTTACAGATGCAAACAGAGAAGCGTTTAAAGAACGTAAACGTCCAGCAACTGCTAAACCAGTATTGCTTGGTATTACAAAAGCTTCTCTTGAAACTGAAAGCTTCTTATCAGCAGCATCATTCCAAGAAACAACTCGTGTACTTACAGATGCAGCAATCAAAGGTAAACGTGACGACTTACTTGGACTTAAAGAAAACGTTATTATTGGTAAGTTAATTCCAGCTGGTACTGGTATGAGACGTTATAGTGACGTTAAATATGATAAAGCTGAAACACCAGTTACTGAAACTGAAGAAGCAGAAATCATTGAATAATAAATGAAATAACACTGAATTCATATTCATTTCAATATCTACGAGACGGGACTTATCAATCTTTTAAGACGATAGTCTCGCTCTCGTTCTTTATTTTTTATAATTAGTAAAAAGTCTGCAAAATATGTTGACTTAATGCTGATTTAAGTGTTATTATTGTAAAGGTTGATGCAAGCAGAACTTTGGAGGATATTTTAATGTCTAATGAAAAAGTTGCACGCTTTAACAAACAACACTATGTAGTTGGTCTTAAAGAAACGCTTAAAGCGTTAAATAGAGATCAAGTTGCATCTTTGATTATTGCTCAAGACGTTGAGGTACATTTGTTAGCTCACGTATTTAGTTTAATCAATCATAAAAATATGCCTATTACTTATTTTCAAAGTAAGCATGCTTTAGGAAGTTATGTAGGTATTAACGTTAATGCAACAATTGTTGCGTTATTGAATGAGAATTAGTAAGTATATTGCTTACTAAATTTTATTTAACCTAAAAATGAACCACCTGGATGTGTGGAATTAAAAAGTGAAGAGAGGAGGACATTTCAATGCCAACTATTAACCAATTAGTACGTAAACCTAGACAAAGCAAATCTAAAAAATCAGATTCACCAGCTTTAAACAGAGGTTTTAATAGTAAAAAGAAACAATTTACTAACTTAAATTCACCTCAAAAACGTGGTGTTTGTACTCGTGTAGGTACTATGACACCTAAAAAACCTAACTCAGCGTTACGTAAATATGCACGTGTGCGTTTATCAAACAATATTGAAATCAACGCATACATCCCTGGTATCGGTCATAACTTACAAGAACACAGTGTAGTACTTGTACGTGGTGGACGTGTTAAAGACTTACCTGGTGTGCGTTACCACATCGTACGTGGTGCACTTGATACTTCAGGTGTTGACGGACGTAGACAAGGCCGTTCATTATACGGAACTAAAAAACCTAAAAATTAAGTTTAAGATTGTGTAAATTTTAATTTCAATTTTTAATAATATACTATAATAGGAAGGGAGGATTTTAATTATGCCTCGTAAAGGATCAGTACCTAAAAGAGACGTATTACCAGATCCAATTCATAACTCTAAATTAGTTACAAAATTGATCAACAAAATTATGTTAGATGGTAAACGTGGAACAGCACAAAGAATTCTTTATTCAGCATTTGACCTTGTAGAACAACGCAGTGGTCGTGATGCTTTAGAAGTATTTGAAGAAGCAATTAACAACATTATGCCAGTATTAGAAGTAAAAGCCCGTCGTGTGGGTGGTTCAAACTACCAAGTACCAGTTGAAGTTCGCCCAGAACGTCGTACTACACTAGGGTTACGTTGGTTAGTTAACTACGCTCGTCTTCGTGGTGAAAAAACTATGGAAGATCGTTTAGCTAACGAAATCTTAGATGCTGCTAATAACACAGGTGGTGCCGTTAAGAAACGTGAGGACACTCACAAAATGGCAGAAGCGAACAAAGCATTCGCTCACTACCGCTGGTAAGATTAAAGCTTTAACCCTGAGTGTGTTCCGTCACATTGGTTTACCAAATAAGATGGCTCATGCTTAGGGCATCGCCATATTCAATAGTACTTATTCAGTAATTACTGGAAGGAGAAAAACAATGGCTAGAGACTTTTCTTTGAAAAACACTCGTAACATCGGTATCATGGCTCACATTGATGCTGGTAAAACAACTACGACTGAACGTATTCTTTACTATACAGGTCGTATCCACAAAATTGGTGAAACACACGAAGGTGCTTCACAAATGGACTGGATGGAACAAGAACAAGACCGTGGTATTACAATCACATCAGCTGCTACAACAGCTCAATGGGATGGCCACCGTGTAAACATTATCGATACTCCAGGACACGTAGACTTCACTGTTGAGGTTGAACGTTCTTTACGTGTACTTGATGGTGCGGTTACTGTACTTGATGCTCAATCAGGTGTAGAACCTCAAACTGAAACAGTTTGGCGTCAAGCTACAACTTATGGTGTACCTCGTATCGTATTCGTAAACAAAATGGATAAATTAGGCGCTAACTTCGACTATTCTGTAAGTACATTACATGATCGTTTAGATGCTAACGCTGCACCTATCCAATTACCAATTGGTGCCGAAGACGAATTTGAAGCTATCATCGACTTAGTAGAAATGAAATGCTACAAATATACTAATGACTTAGGAACTGAAATTGAAGAAATTGAAATTCCTGAAGATCACAAAGAAAGAGCAGAAGAAGCTCGTTCTAATTTAATCGAAGCAGTTGCAGAAACTAACGATGAATTAATGGAAAAATATCTTGGTGATGAAGAAATTTCAGTAGCAGAGTTAAAAGATGCAATTCGTCAAGCAACTACTGACGTAGAATTCTACCCAGTACTTTGCGGTACAGCATTCAAAAACAAAGGTGTTCAATTAATGCTTAACGCAGTAATTGACTACTTACCATCACCTTTAGATGTTAAACCAATCGTAGGCCATCGTGCTGAAAATCCTGAAGAAGAAGTAATTGCTAAACCAGACGATTCAGCTGAATTTGCTGCATTAGCATTCAAAGTTATGACTGACCCTTACGTTGGTAAATTAACTTTCTTCCGTGTATATTCAGGTACTTTAACATCAGGTTCTTACATTAAGAACTCAACTAAAGACAAACGTGAACGTGTAGGTCGTTTATTACAAATGCATGCTAACTCACGTCAAGAAATCGACACTGTTTACTCAGGCGATATCGCTGCTGCAGTTGGTCTTAAAGATACAGGTACTGGTGACACATTATGTGGTGAAAAGAATGACATTATCTTAGAATCAATGGAATTCCCTGAACCAGTTATCCACTTATCAGTAGAACCAAAATCTAAAGCTGACCAAGATAAAATGACTCAAGCTTTAGTTAAATTACAAGAAGAAGACCCTACTTTCCATGCACACACAGATGAAGAAACTGGACAAGTTATCATCGGTGGTATGGGTGAGTTACACTTAGACATCTTAGTTGACCGTATGAAGAAAGAATTCAACGTTGAATGTAATGTAGGTGCGCCAATGGTTTCATATCGTGAAACATTCAAGCAATCTGCACAAGTTCAAGGTAAATTCTCTCGTCAATCTGGTGGTCGTGGTCAATACGGTGATGTTCACATTGAATTCACACCAAATGAAACTGGCGCAGGTTTCGAATTCGAAAACGCTATCGTTGGTGGTGTAGTTCCTCGTGAATACATTCCATCAGTTGAAGCTGGTCTTAAAGATGCTATGGAAAACGGTGTATTAGCTGGTTATCCATTAATCGATGTTAAAGCTAAATTATTTGATGGTTCATACCATGATGTCGATTCATCTGAAATGGCCTTCAAAATTGCTGCATCATTAGCACTTAAAGAAGCTGCTAAAAAATGTGATCCAGTTATCTTAGAACCAATGATGAAAGTAACAATCGAAATGCCTGAAGAATACATGGGCGATATCATGGGTGACGTAACAGCTCGTCGTGGACGTGTTGATGGTATGGAACCTCGTGGTAATGCACAAGTTGTTAACGCTTATGTACCACTTTCAGAAATGTTCGGTTACGCAACTTCATTACGTTCTAACACTCAAGGTCGCGGTACTTACACTATGTACTTCGATCACTATGCAGAAGTTCCAAAATCAATTGCTGATGATATCATCAAAAAAAATAAAGGTGAATAATTAAACTTGTTTTAGCTAGAATTTCTAGGTAAAATACAGCGTAAGCTTATTAATTAAGTGAACATCTTTATGAATTGATTTTTTACTGAAAATGCATTATAAATGAATTATGAATTCTAACAATCATTATGTCTCATGATGGTGAGAAACTATCATGAGAGATAATATTGAAATAACTTTTACTAGAATAGGAGAGATTTAATAATGGCAAAAGAAAAATTTGATCGCTCAAAAGAACATGCCAATATTGGTACTATCGGTCACGTTGACCATGGTAAAACTACTTTAACAGCTGCTATCGCAACTGTATTAGCTAAAAATGGTGACACTGTAGCACAATCATATGACATGATTGACAACGCTCCAGAAGAAAAAGAACGTGGTATCACAATCAATACTGCACACATCGAGTATCAAACTGACAAACGTCACTATGCTCACGTTGACTGCCCAGGACACGCTGACTATGTTAAAAACATGATCACTGGTGCTGCTCAAATGGACGGCGGTATCTTAGTAGTATCTGCTGCTGACGGTCCAATGCCACAAACTCGTGAACACATTCTTTTATCACGTAACGTTGGTGTGCCGGCATTAGTAGTATTCTTAAACAAAGTTGACATGGTTGACGATGAAGAATTATTAGAATTAGTTGAAATGGAAGTACGTGACTTATTATCTGAATACGACTTCCCAGGTGACGATGTACCTGTAATCGCTGGTTCAGCATTAAAAGCTTTAGAAGGCGATGCTCAATACGAAGAAAAAATCTTAGAATTAATGCAAGCAGTTGATGATTACATTCCAACTCCAGAACGTGATTCTGACAAACCATTCATGATGCCAGTTGAGGACGTATTCTCAATCACTGGTCGTGGTACTGTTGCTACAGGCCGTGTTGAACGTGGTCAAATCAAAGTTGGTGAAGAAGTTGAAATCATTGGTATCCATGACACTTCTAAAACAACTGTTACTGGTGTAGAAATGTTCCGTAAATTATTAGACTACGCTGAAGCTGGTGACAACATCGGTGCATTATTACGTGGTGTTGCTCGTGAAGACGTACAACGTGGTCAAGTATTAGCTGCTCCAGGTTCAATCACACCTCACACAAAATTCAAAGCAGACGTATACGTTTTATCTAAAGACGAAGGTGGACGTCACACTCCATTCTTCACAAACTATCGTCCACAATTCTATTTCCGTACTACTGACGTAACTGGTGTTGTTAACTTACCAGAAGGTACAGAAATGGTTATGCCTGGCGACAACGTTGAAATGACAGTAGAATTAATCGCTCCTATCGCGATTGAAGACGGTACTCGTTTCTCAATCCGTGAAGGTGGACGTACTGTAGGATCAGGCGTTGTAACTGAAATCTTCGAATAATTTTAATTATTCCTTATTTCTTAATGAGACTCCCTATTGGGAGTCTTTTTTTATTTTTGTAAATGTCATATTTACATTTTAATCTTATTTCTAGTTTTCAGATTATGCTTTTTCAATCTCATTTTTAATAATAATAAAAAATGCCTATGATCAACTCAATATAAAAGTAATCATAGACATACAGAATCTAAATAAATTTATTCAATTTTAAAATACTTGTTCAATTTCTAAAATTTTTAAAAACTCACTAGCTGCATACTTAAATGCAGACTCATCGATGTCAAAGTGAGGGTTATGATGTGGCGCTGTTATGCCTTTGTCTGGATTACCACAGCCAGTTAAGAAAAAAGCACCTGGACGTACTTTTAAATAGTGAGAGAAATCCTCACCAATCATCATTAATTCAGATTCATTAAAACGTAAATGCAAATCATTCGCTGCTTGTTTAACAACTTCATATGCATTTACATGATTATGTACAGGTAAATAACCACGAATGTATTCCAAGTCATAAGTTATGTCGTTTGCTAACGCAAGTCCTTGTAATAACTTATCCATTTTATTGTGTATATGAGTTTGAAGTTCTGTGTCGAATGTTCGCACAGTTCCTTTACAAAAGGCACTATCAGGAATAACACTATCCGATGATCCTGCTTGAATCATTCCGAATGTGAGCACTGCTTCTTTTACAGGATCAATTGTTCTAGAGATGATCTTTTGCGCACTTAGGATAAACTCTGCCATGATGACGATAGGGTCAATGGTTTCATGTGGCTTAGCACCATGTCCACCTTTACCTTTAATTGTAACTGAGAACTCATCTGGTGATGCCATAATAGCACCAGGTCTTGAATATATTGTACCAGTACGATAACCACTCCATAAATGTGTACCATAAATTTTGTCTACACCATTTAAGCAACCATCATCAATCATTTCTTGAGAACCACCAGGCATAATTTCCTCACCATATTGGAAGATAAAGACCACATTTCCTTTTAATAAATGACGATGTTCATGCACAATTTCAGCGACACCTAATAAAATTGCTGTATGTCCGTCATGACCACATGCATGCATTAATCCATCATTTTTAGATTTATAGGGTACATCGTTAAGTTCTTGTACCGGCAAAGCATCAAAGTCAGCGCGAAAGGCCACAGTAGGGCCATTTTCTTTTCCTTTAAACGTTGCTTTAATACCATTACGCCCAATAGGTGATTCGATCTCGCAATCAAGATGACTGAGCTGATTTAGAATATAATTATGCGTCCAAGTTTCCTCGAAAGAAGGTTCAGGATATTGATGCATATATCGGCGCATCTGTATCATTCTATTTTCCTTATTACTGGCTAATTGAAACCAATCTAACACATTAACCACTTCTTCCTAATTATTGTGAATTTTAGTATACCAAATTCTAATACAACTCAATAGTTTAATTATTTATTTTTTGAAAAATGAAGTGAAAATTACATGTTGTATGAACAATTGTACATGAGGTGAAGAATATGCAATATATTGAATTTATTGGAATGATAGTGCTTTCATGTTGAAGGAAAATCAGTTATGATTATGTTGATATAAAAAATACAAAGGGGATATGAATATGGTTCAATCACTACACAATTTCTTAGAAGAAAATATTCAATATTTAAAAGATAATGGATTATATAACGAAATCGATTCTATCGAAGGTGCTAATGGTCCAGAAATCACAATCAATGGGAAACAATATATTAACTTATCATCAAACAACTACTTAGGACTAGCGACAAATGAAGATTTAAAATCTGCTGCTAAACATGCTATCGATTCACACGGTGTTGGTGCTGGTGCCGTACGTTCAATCAACGGTACATTAGACCTACACGATGAATTAGAAGATACTTTAGCTAAATTCAAAGGTACTGAAGCAGCTATCGCTTATCAATCAGGTTTCAACTGTAACATGGCAGCTATTTCAGCAGTAATGAACAAAAACGATGCGATTCTTTCAGATGAATTAAACCATGCTTCAATTATTGATGGTTGTCGTCTATCTAAAGCTAAAATCATCCGTGTTAACCACTCTGATATGGATGACTTAAGAGCTAAAGCAAAAGAAGCTGTAGAATCTGGTCAATATAATAAAGTAATGTACATTACTGATGGTGTATTCAGTATGGATGGAGATGTTGCTAAATTACCAGAAATCGTTGAAATTGCTGAAGAATTCGGTTTAATTACTTATGTTGATGATGCACATGGTTCAGGCGTTATGGGTAAAGGTGCAGGTACAGTTAAACATTTTGGCCTACAAGATAAAATTGACTTCCAAATCGGTACACTTTCTAAAGCTATCGGTGTAGTTGGCGGTTACGTAGCAGGAACTAAAGAATTAATTGATTGGTTAAAAGCTCAATCACGTCCATTCTTATTTTCAACTTCTTTAGCACCTGGAGATACAAAAGCAATTACAGAAGCTGTGAAAAAATTAATGGCTTCTACTGAATTACACGATCAATTATGGGATAACGCTAAATATTTAAAAGATGGCTTAGAAAAACTTGGATTCAATACTGGTGAATCAGAAACACCAATTACACCAGTTATTATTGGTGATGAAAAAGAAACTCAAGAATTTAGTAAACGTCTTAAAGATGAAGGCGTGTATGTAAAATCTATCGTATTCCCAACAGTACCTCGTGGTACAGGTCGTGTAAGAAACATGCCTACAGCAGCACATACACAAGAAATGTTAGATAAAGCAATTGCTGCTTATGAAAAAGTTGGTAAAGAATTAGGTACTATTAAATAAATTAAAATAGAAGATAGAATTTTTAGACTGGGATGATATTCATTGTCCCAGTCTTTTTATTGTGACAAAAAGCTGATTTTGAAATTTATGCTTTGTTTTTATGTGAGGAACAGATTAGTATTTTGGTAAAATTGATTTATAACAAATAATTTTAAAATATGAAGTGAGAAACTAAAACAATATAAGCTTATAGTGCAGAAGGAGGGATACTCGTGTTACGTTTAAGACAATTGAGCTATGCAGATAAAGATGCTTTAACGAAGTACCTCCAAGAATGGTATGTGAATGATGAACCAATAGTGCCTTCAAACACAGACATGTCAAGGTATGAATCATTTGAGAGTATGGTAGACCATCTAAATAGTACTGAAGTTGATGACGACTGGGTACCGACGACAACATTATTTTGTTTCGAGGATGAGGTGATTGTTGGTGCAGTCGATATTCGTCATTACTTGAATCAACGCTTAGTAAATATAGGTGGTCATGTAGGTTACGGAGTGTGTAAGTCACGTAGAGGACAAGGTATTGCTTCGTTGATGCTGAAAGAGGCTAAAGCTTTTCTAAAAGAAATAGGCGTAGATAAAGTGTTAATGACTACAAATCCCAAAAACGTTGCCTCTCAAAAAGTGATCAAACATAGTGGGGGTTATGAAATTGAATCTTACGTTAAAAAGAATGGAAATTTGGTCAGTCGATTTGAAATTCCTAATGAATGAAGGTTAGATGAATGAAGGATTTAAAAGTAGTATATGCATTGATACAAAATGAAGAAGGGAACGTGTTATTAGTTCATAATACAGATGGTGGCGGATGGTCATTACCAGGTGGCAAAGTTGAATACGGTGAAACTTTAGTTGAAGCGCTAAATCGGGAAGTTAGAGAAGAAACAGGATTATTAGTTGAAGTTAACGACATAGTAAGTGTTAATGAGGGTAAATCGACACAAATGAATGTTCATACACTTTTTTTCATGTTCAAAGCACAGGTTCAAGATTATACAACAGACATACAAATGAAAGATGAAATTTCGACATTAGGTTGGTTCTCGATTCCAGAAGCTGATGAAAAGTTAATCTATTATCATCATAGTTTGAATGCGTTTTTAAATAATAAGGCTACTTATTATGATGAGGGTTTCGTGGATTGAAATGTGAAAAAGAGGATGGGCCAAATATAATATTTTAATCATTCAGAGTACATTTGCAGAAGCTAACTCAACTGAAAAGACACTTAAATCAAGCACATCAAAATTTTTAGTACATTTAAGAGTGAAATCTAGCTAAAAAATTTAAAAGATTAATGAATAATGCAAATTAGAGTGGCACAACGATTTCGTCGTGCCACTCTAGGCGTCAAAAGTTTATAAATAGTTTCATAATAAGCATGAAATCTCAAGGCTACACTTCTGTGCAAGCCTTTTATTTATAGTAATAAGATAGCACCATTAACATATAAGCACAATACTAAATTAATACTTTAATCAAATTAACTTAACATATATACATTTTTGAAATAATGGTATTGATAATGCCATTTAACAATGACAATTTGGTGTTTTGACGGGTAAAAGATAAAAAGATATTAAATATAAAGTGGAGGTATCAGACATGTTAGTTTTGAATGAACAAGACCAGCAATCATTATTAGACATGAAAGAAGTCATTGATGAAGTTGCGAATTCATTAAAGGCATTTTCAGGAGGGAAGACAGACACACCGTTAAGGTATGTCTTACCGTTTAATGAAGGTAATAGATATTTAGTTATGCCAGCATTATCTGATGATCTTAAAGTGGTTGGTATTAAAACAGTTACATTTGCGCCAGATAATCCTAAAAAAGGCAAAAAGACAATTACAGGATCAGTGTTATTAAGTGATTATGAAACTGGGGAAACATTAGCTGTATTAGATGGTAGTTATTTAACTAAGATTCGTACAGGTGCTATCTCTGGAGTAGCAACTAAATACTTGGCACGTGAAGATGCTAAAACACTATGTGTTATTGGTTCTGGTGATCAAGCACAAGGACTAATTGCTGCAGTAATGGCAGTTAGAAATATCGATACAATTCACTTTTCGAGTCGTACTAAGGAAAATGCAGAACGTTTAGCTCAAAAAGTAGCTAATAATTATAATGTATCGACAAAAGTCTTTGAAGAAGCGGATGATGCGATGGAAGAGGCTGATGTTGTTGTAACTGCGACAAATTCTAATCATCCGGTATATTCACATTCATTACATCCCGGCGTTCATTTAAACGCAGTAGGCTCATTTAAACCAGATATGCAGGAATTACCATCAGAGTCTATGTTAGTAGCGAATAAAATTGTCGTTGAATCAGTAGAAGCAGCGATGGAAGAAACTGGTGATTTAAAGGTACCTCAAGAAGAAGGAATTATAACGAAAGATTCATTACATGGTGAACTAGGGGACATCGTAGCCGGTAAAGTTTCAGGGCGTGAAGATAATAAGGAAGTAACGCTATTTAAATCAGTAGGGTTAGCAATTGTAGATATCGTTGTTGCTAATTATTTCTATAAAAAAGCAGTAGCAAATAAAGAAGTATAATGTTGAAGTAGCTTTAATATTGTGAGGAAATTGCGAGTGTAAGTATGTAATCTTAAATAAATAGACTGCCAGGCCACTAAAAATTAAAGTATTCACATTAAAGAACTTACTGTGTTTATCTGCACATTTTCAAAATTATGAATAAACCGTGTAAATGACATATTGTTAACTGTCATCTACACGGTTTTTAATTTGAAATTATGCTGATTTTTTACGAGTTCGGATGTAAATTAATCCTGTTCCTGCTACTACTAATATAATAGCGATACCATGTTCTAAACTGCCATCTTTCAAACCTGCATTTGGTAATGATGTGATGGCGTCATGTTCTTGTGTAAACATAAGATTTGAATTTTTAGAAGCATTACTATTAGTAGTTATTAGTGTCTCATTATAAAAATTATCTTTAGGATTCATTTGAACTGGGAATTTAATGACATCTTTACAATGTTGTGAATGACTTGCATAACAAGTCAATTGGTCTCGTGTTCCTTTGTTGTTATTAGAAATACTCACTAAGTTTGAAGTAGGGTGATGTTCGATTGCATTTCCTTTTATGTTGTTAGTATGCATCTTGTCGGTAGCGCTTGGAATGACAATATTATCATCAGTGCTATTATGAGTTTGATTATTGTTAGCTGGGATTTCAATTACGTTGTCATTATCTTTTTGATGGTCTTTATTAGGGAATTCAATGACATTATCTTTATTAGAAGAATCAGTTTGTTTATCGTCTTTAGTATTGTCATCATTATCATTAATATGACCGGTATTGTCTTTGTCATCATTGTTTGAATCTGGTGTTTGTTGTTGGCTATCTTGTCCATTAGTTGAATGATTATTATCATTATCTTCTTTACCAGTATTTGGTTGTTCATTACTTTCCGGTAGACCATTAATGATACGTACAGGTTCTTCGGTATTGTATTGATTTAAATCTGTATTCTTAATATATTGAGCGACAACTGCATCTAAAGAAATGCCTTCCTCACGTTGTCCACCAAACATATCATAGCCATCTCCTTGATTAGCTGTGAAGTCATTGGTAGTTACATAGTAAGTACGGTTAGGATCTAGATCTTCATATTCTCCATTCTCTTTATTCAGTACCTTGATTGCATTAATGCGTTGGCCAGATGCTTTATTGATATCATAATACACTCTGAGTGAGTCAGATACTTGTAAGAATCCTCCATTTGCACCTAAGACCTTCTTACCGTCATGAGTTTCAGTATCAGCACTTAAACTGTGTTCAAATGCTTTTTCAACATCTGAACCTTTCACTTGAATTTGAGAAATTAAATTACCGAATGGTAACACTGTTATGATGTCATTTTCAGTAACCTCACCTTTTTCAATTGAAGCTCGAATACCACCACCGTTAGTGATTGCGAAATCAGGTTGATGTGAGAAATTCTTAGAGGCATATGCTTCCATAGCATCCGTAATTAGGTTACCTAGGTTTGTTTCTTGCGTGCGCGCTTGAGCACGTTCACCATTTAACGTCACTGTATTATTAGGTATAACAACTGTTGATGTTTCTTTTAAGAAGTCGTCATTTGCCTTTTTAGTTTGTGCATCAATTTGTGAGTCAGGTGTGATATCTTTGGCGTCCGCTACATTGATTAATGATGCTTTGATATCAGACGCTTTTTGATTTTGAAAAGTAAAATCCACACGTCCTACATTTGCTAGTGCAGTACCAGTTTGAGCGAGTAGATTATTGGTACCATAATGTTCACCGTTATCAATCACGGTATGTGAGTGACCATCTAATACGAAGATAGGTTGTTTAAATGAAGCGTCTTTCGTAAGTTGATCAATTAAATAATCACCACGCCAAGTTTTTTGCGTCGATTTATCTACACCTAAGTGCGATAAGATAACGAATACATCGACATTGTTTTTAATCTCATTCATGGCTTGTTTGACACTAGTTAATGGGTCTTTAAATTCAATACCTTCAACAGCAGTAGGCGACGTTTTAGTTTTTGTTTCAGGTGTCGTGACACCTACAATACCATAACGGACATTGTTTTTAGTTACTGTAGTTGAAGAATCAAATACGCGTTTACCATTTTTGTAGATATTAGAAGAAACAATAGGGAAGTTTAATTGTTTCTGCAATTTAAGTAATTGATCATAACCAAAGTCAAATTCATGGTTTCCGACAGTCATTGCATCATAGCCAACACTATTCATAGCTTTGGCCATTTCTTCTCCCTTTGAATTGTTAGAAACAGGTAAACCTTGAAAAGCATCTCCTGAATCCACCATTAAATCCGGATTATATTTGTCTTTAAGACCTTTTACTTTAGCCATACCGATGACTCTCCCATCATCCTCTACAAATCGGCCATGAATATCATTTGTATGTAAAATTGTATGTTCATTTGTGTTGTCAGAAGTAGTTGCCATTCTTTTGTTAACAGTCACATGTTGAGATTTAGGTGCTGCTTGTTCTGATGTAGTATTGCTATTTTTAGATACTTGCTTTGAAGCAGGTGTAGATTGTTGTGATTCTGGAACATTACGCTTTTGCTGTTGTTGAGTTGATTCTTGAGGTGTTTGTTTAACTTTAGTGGAAGTAGATTCTTTTGTAGTTTCTACTTGCTTAGACTTGCTTTGCTCCGACGTCGAAGGAGAAGGTTTCACCTCCGTATCATGGGATTGCGATGTATTATTTTCATTTGAAGTGGATTCAGACGATGCTTTTTCTTGTGAAGATGTATTATTTTCGTTTGTAGCAGGTTCAGGTGTAGCTTTTTCTTGTGAAAAGGCAGAACCTTGAGATGAATTATTATGCTTCTCTGAAGTAGTGTTTTGTGTTGTAGACGTTTCAAAATTAAGATGTGAAGTTGTTTCAGACGAAGGTGTGGCTTGGTAATTATGTGAAACGTTGTTTGACTCAAGAGATAAAGGTTTATTAGTTGATTCAATGTTAGCTGATAATGCTTCTTTTGAAGCAGATTGTGGTACTTCTGCGGTAGCTGTTGTGTTAGTAGCTTGTGTTGCCTGTGATTCAGCTGCATAAGAGGTACCAGTTGTAATACCAAATACGATAAAACATAAAACTAAAAGTGGAATAAGATATCGCTTCATATTTGCCTCCTTTATTAGATGAAATTTACATTCTCATATTAGCATAAGTCGCAAAGCCTTAAGCTTACTCATTAAATTATTTACAATAATTTTAAAAACAATTAATAAATATAACGTTATGAAGAGTATGTATCTCTGACTTTTCAAAAATAAAATGAATTTAAAAGAGTGTACTTTGTGAGTATACAAGAAAGCGCTTTTATATTATAATAAACATGTAAATAGGGATTATGTACACCCTAAAAGGACAATAATTCGTGGTAAACACACAAAGGGAGTTTTTTATTTATGGAAAGAATCGTAATTACAGGAGCACTTGGTCAAATTGGTACTGAGTTGGTATTAAAATGCAGAGAAATTTACGGAAATGACAATGTATTAGCTACGGATATTAGAGAGCCGGAAGAAGATTCACCAGTTAACAATGGTCCGTTTGAAGTATTAGATGTTACAAATCGTGAAGCTATGATGGCAATCGTTGAGAACTTTAAAGCAGATACGTTAATGCATATGGCTGCATTATTATCAGCGACTGCAGAGAAAAATCCTTTATTAGCATGGGATTTAAATATGGGCGGTCTAATGAACGCATTAGAAACAGCTAGAACGTATGAATTACATTTCTTCACACCAAGTTCAATTGGTGCATTTGGTGATTCAACGCCTAAGAAAGATACACCACAAAATACAATTCAACAACCTACTACAATGTATGGTGTGAACAAAGTTGCAGGTGAGTTATTATGCCAATACTATTTCACAAAATTTGGTGTCGATACGCGTAGTGTGAGATTCCCAGGACTTATCTCTCATGTTAAAGAACCAGGTGGCGGTACTACTGATTATGCTGTTGAAATTTATTTTGAAGCGGTTAGAAAAGGTCGTTACACAAGCTATATTGCTAAAGACACATACATGGATATGATGTATATGGATGATGCAATTGATGCAATTATTAAATTAATGGAAGCAGATAGCGACAAACTTGTAACACGTAATGGCTATAACTTAAGTGCTATGAGTTTTGAACCTGAGCAAATTAAAGCTGAAATCCAAAAACATTATCCTGACTTCGCATTAGATTATGAAGTAGATCCAGTACGTCAAGCAATTGCTGATAGCTGGCCAGATAATATTGATACAAGTTATTCTCGTAAAGAGTGGGGCTTTAACCCTAAATACGATTTAGCTGGTATGACTGAATTAATGTTAAAAGCAATTGAAGAAAAAGAACAAAATAAATAAAGTTTGACTGTCATACAAGTCATATAACACAGAACCTCAGACGAAATGTTTGAGGTTTTCTTTTTTATCCGAAATTAGTTAGTAACGGCCATTAAAAATTTACTAAAGTATGTTATTTTTAAAGAAAGGGTTTACATTTAGTATTTAGTTTGAATTTTTAGAAAATTCATTGAATCAACATTACGAGATTGCTATAATTTAATATACTATTACTAACTAAGATTTATTTAGGAGGCTTTCATCATGTCAGAAAAAGTTAAATTTGAACAACGCGACTCGCTTAAAGAAAAACCAGAAGGTAATTTAGGGTTCGGTCAATACTTTACAGATTATATGTTAAGTTTTGATTATGATGTAGATAAAGGTTGGCATGATTTAAAAATTGTTCCTTACGCACCATTTGAAGTTTCACCAGCTGCACAAGGTCTTCACTATGGACAAGCGGTATTTGAAGGTTTAAAAGCATACAAACATGAAGGAGAAGTTGTATTATTTAGACCAGACCAAAACTTCAAACGTATTAATGATTCATTAGCACGATTAGAAATGCCTAAAGTAGATGAAGAATTATTATTAGAAGGTTTAAAACAATTAGTAGACGTTGAACGTGATTGGGTACCTGAGGGAGAAGGACAATCATTATATATCCGTCCGTTTGTATTTGCGACTGAAGGCATTTTAGGAGTAAGAGCATCTCATCAATACAAATTATTAATTATTTTATCTCCATCAGGCGCGTATTATGGCGGAGACACTTTAAAAACAACTAAAATTTACGTTGAAGATGAATATGTTCGTGCCGTACGTGGTGGTGTAGGATTCGCTAAAGTAGCAGGTAACTATGCTGCAAGCTTATTAGCACAAACAAATGCTAATAATTTAGGCTATGATCAAGTATTATGGTTAGACGGTGTAGAACAAAAATATGTTGAAGAAGTTGGTAGTATGAATATCTTCTTCGTTGAAAATGGTAAATTAGTTACACCTGCCTTAAATGGAAGTATCTTACCAGGTATTACACGTAAATCAATCATTGAATTAGCTAAAGAGTTAGGCTATGAGGTTGAAGAACGTAAAGTGTCAATCGATGAATTATTTGAAGCTTACGACAAAGGTGAATTAACTGAAGTATTCGGTTCAGGTACAGCAGCAGTTATTTCTCCAGTCGGTACATTAAAGTATGAAGATAGAGAAATCGTTATTAACAATAACGAGCCAGGAGAAATCACTAAAAAATTATACGACACATATACTGGTATCCAAAGTGGTAAATTAGAAGATACACATGGTTGGCGTGTAGTTGTCCCAGAATATAAATAAGGTAAGTTTAAAGAACTAGAAATCCTGAGGAATTGAGGTTTCTAGTTTTTTTGTTTTATTGCGAAGTTTTAAATATAAGATTGCTGATTTATTATTAGAAATAGATAGAAATGTTTGAAAATAATACAGAAATCATTAAAAGACTTGCAATGGCACTTGATCAACAAGAATTGAATAAATATGATTCAGATGTTCTCTTTATATTACTTCAAGATAAAATTTTGGGAAGTAAATATTCTAGAATTACTCTTAAAGGAGTTAAAGATATCGCAGGATATTCAAGAAATAAAGTTAATGAGGTAATAAAAAAATATGAAAGCAAATTAATTAAGTTAAAAAGTAATCCTGTTGTTTACGAGGTGAAGGATAGTTACGTACAAGAATTGCTTTTTATGCAAAACAATATAAATTGAAATATATAAACATACAAATACGCATCGTTAATGGGCAATTACGCAATAAACGCCAAATTTATCCTCAGGTGCTTACAATAAAAGTGTAATTTAAATATTAATGAAGGAGTGGAATCAAATGACAGACGTATTCGGTTTCATAAAAAAAGCGATTGACTTTATTAGTAGCATTTTAGTACACGGTGAACCTAAATAATTATTTTTATAATGAAAAATCACCCCGGTGTTAGATTAAAAATCTAATTTTCGGGGTGAATTATTTATATCGGTTTTTAAATTACACAATCATAAATTTCGCTCAATTAAATCAACGTAGGCAAATGATAAATGAAACGGTATTGGTTCGCGTATTTTTGAAACTTAAAAGATATTAAATAAGTTTGTATAATAAAATATAAAGATGATTGGGGGGGATTGAATGAAATTTAAACTAATTACTTATTTCGATGAAAGCTATATTGATTCAATTTACGAAACATATCAATCAGTTGGTTGGTTAAAACATGATAAAGATAAGATACGAAAAATTTTCGAGAATAGTACGCACGTAGTCTTAGCAATTTATGATAATAAAGTCATTGGTTTTGCTAGAGCATTATCAGATGGTGTATTCAATGCAGCTATTTATGACTTAGTTGTTAATAAAGATTTTCAAAATAATCAAATTGGTATGCATATGCTTAAACACATTCTTAAGGAAATAGGGTCACTTTCATGTATCCATTTAATCTCAACTATCGATAATTTAGAATTTTATCAAAAGGCTGGATTTAAAAAATTGAAAACTGGTATGGTTATATATCAAGATAAACGCCTAACAGATACATATACTGAATAATTGGTAGATGGAATATTAAATCATTCTATTGAGTCTAAAATAAAAATTTGTATTACAATAGAAGAGTTAATAATCATAATTCACAGGAGTGTTATGAAAATGGAATGGATATTATTTGATAAAGACGGGACATTAATAGAATTTGATAAGAGTTGGGAGAAAATTGGTATAAGATTAGTGGATAGTCTTTTAGATGAATTCCCAGTAGCTAATAAAGAAGTTGCACATCGACAATTAGGTGTTCTTGATAATGCAATCGTTCCTGATTCTGTAATGGGTTCAGGGTCACTAGATGAAATGATTAAAGCTTTTAATAACGTTGTTGGTAAAGATGTCTCAACTTGGACACGTAATACGAGCCAGGAACTTGTTGATACACGTGTGCCAGAGAACAACTGGATTGATGGTGTGTATGATATGATTCAATCTTTAAAAAAAGACGGCTATAAAATTGGAATTGTTACAAGTGATTCACGAAAAGGAGTATTGCAATTTCTTGAAGATACCAATTCTAAAGACGCTTTCGACTTAGTTATCTCTACAGAATCACATGCAGCGGAAAAGCCAAATCCAGCAGTATTAAATCCACTGTTTGATTCTTATGATGTCAAACCTGAAGATGTAGTTATAGTAGGAGATACTAATAACGACATGAAAACAAAGGTTAATGCTGAATTAGGTTTAGCAATTGGTGTGCTTACTGGTATAGCTAAAAAAGAAGAGTTAGTAGATGCTGATGTGATAATAGAGACAGCTGTGAGTGTGCCCGAAGTCTTAAAACAATATATTGAAAACAAATAAGGTAAAAAATGTAAAAACGCTACACAAAGAGTTTGAAATGTGTAGCGCTTGTTTATGTTAACGATTATCTACCTTGCGATAAGTATTAATTACATGAGCAATTTTATCAATAATTGGGTCTAAAGAGTCTAGGTTTTCATGAATATCATATTCGTTGATGTTAACGCGCACGACCGGACAGGCATTAAAGTTATTTATCCAGTCATCATAACGTTTGAATAACTTTTGCCAATACTCAGGATCCGTATTAATTTCCATATCACGACCACGTGCTTTGATACGCTCAATTACTTCATTGTAGTCGCACTCAAGATAAATTAATACATCAGGTTTAGGGAAGTAAGGTGTCATTACCATTGCATTGAACAATTCAGAATATGTTTTAAAATCATCTTCATTCATAGTACCTTGTTCTTCATGCATTTTCGCGAAAATATCAACATCTTCATAAATAGAGCGATCTTGAATGAATCCACCACCATATTCAAACATACGTTTTTGTTCTTTAAAACGTTCTGCTAAAAAGTAGATTTGTAAGTGGAAACTCCAACGTTCAAAGTCATCATAAAATTTATCTAGATAAGGATTATGATCAACATTTTCAAAAGAGGTTTTAAAATTCAATTTGTCAGCTAAAGCCTGTGTCAATGTCGATTTCCCAACACCAACGGTACCAGCAATGGTGATTATTGCGTTTTGAGGTACTTTATAATTATTCATGTTCAATTGCTCCTATCATAGGTCTTATTTTTTCTAAAATTGATTGATAATCTGAGTCATTTTTAACAAAATCAATTTCACTTGTATTAATTAAGACGACATTCGCGCCTTCACTTTTCATGGCATTATAAAATGTTAAATAATCTTCTTTGAGATTCAATAAATAGTTATCCTCAATATGATGTTCAAAACTACGATTACGTTGAGCTATTCTTTGTTTCAGAACCTCCAAATCAGCATCTAAGAAAATAATCATGTTAGGCATTTCAAGATCTTCAGTTAAAATATCGAAAATGCGGTCAAATTTATCAAATTCATTATTACTCAACGTGTTACGAGCAAAAATTTTATTTTTATAAATATGATAATCGCTAACAACACCTTGAGTCATTTTAGCGATATCTTTTGCCTGTTTATATCGATTACAGAGGAAAAACATTTCTGTTTGAAAACTCCATTTAGAAATATCATCGTAGAAGTCAGATAAAAATGGATTTTCATCAATTATTTCTTTTTCTTCATAGTAATTTAATGTCTGGCTAAGCTTATGAGTTAGGGAAGATTTACCTACACCAATTGGGCCTTCAATTGCGATAAATGGTTTGTTCATAATCACATCTCCAAATGTTAAAATAGACAATGAGTATTGTATCATAAGTGAGGTATAACACACATGGCAAATGATGAATATTACATGAAATTAGCGATTGAAGAAGCTAAAAAAGCTCAAAAACTTGGAGAAGTTCCTATAGGCGCAATTATAGTTAAAAACAATGAAGTCATAGCAAGCGCACATAACTTAAGAGAAACTGCGCAGCTACCTACGGCTCACGCAGAACATATCGCTATTGAACGTGCTTCAAAAGTAGTTGGGAGTTGGCGTTTAGAAGAATGCAAATTATATGTGACACTTGAACCGTGCGTCATGTGTGCCGGTGCCATTGTAATGAGTAGAATTCCTAAAGTGGTATACGGCGCCACTGATCCTAAAGGTGGATGTAGTGGTAGCTTGATGAATCTATTAGAAGAATCTCAATTTAATCATAGAGCTGAAATTGTTAAAGGCGTACTTGAGCAAGAATGTGGTGATTTATTACGAAACTTCTTCCGTGAATTACGATTAAAGAAGTCTAAAACGAACAAGTAAGCGTACAAATTGAGCTATATTTGTTAAAATAATACACGTGAATTAAGTGTTCAAGTTGAGATTTTAAATTTTAACTTTAAGATGTTTTTTTAAGATAAATAGCAATTAATTAAGAGAATGAAACGAGGTAACTGTATGATTAAATTAATAGCAACAGATATGGATGGCACATTGTTAAATGCTGCACATGAAATTTCAAAAGAAAATGTTGATGCGATTAAATTTGCACAATCACAAGGAATAACAGTTGCCATTGCGACAGGTCGTGCATTTTATGAAGCGAACACACCTGTAGCTGAAACAGATTTAAGTGTGCCATACATTTGTTTAAATGGTGCAGAAGTACGTGATGAATCGTTTAATATTATGAGTACCTCTAACTTAAATCATGAATTAGTGGAACGCATAAAATCCATCTTGAACCATGAAGATGTATACTATCAAATTTACACTAATAGAGGGATTTATACAGAAGATCCTACTAAAGATTTAGATATATATTTAGATATTGCTAAACAAGCAGGACAAGAAGCGGATGTTGAAAAGATTAAAAACGGCATTCAAAAGCGTATAGATAATGGCACATTAAAAGTTGTAAATAGTTATGAAGAAATTGAAGATATCCCGGGAGAATTAATCATGAAAGTGTTAGCCTTTAATCCCGATTTAGAGAAAATAAACGCCATTGGAGCAGAACTTTCAGCTATTCCAAGTTTAGCCATTTCATCATCTTCACGCGGAAATCTTGAAATTACACATTCTGACGCGCAAAAAGGAATCGCGTTAGAGTCTATTGCTAACCAATTAAATATTGATTTAAAAGACGTTATGGCATTAGGTGATAATTTGAATGACGTGTCAATGCTAGAACGTGTAGGTTATCCGGTCGCAGTAGAAAACGCTATGCCAGAAGTTAAAGCAGTTGCTAAATATGTAACTGATACCAATGAAAATAGTGGTGTTGGAAAAGCCATCATGAAGTTATTGAAAGAAGAAAATAATTAATATTAAGAGGTGTATAGTAGAAATGAAAGGACTTATAATTGTTGGTAGTGCCAAAGTTGGCTCACATACAAATGCGTTAGCTAAATACTTAGTGGGACAGTTTGATACACATGATTTAGATGTTGATATTTATGACTTAGCAGAACGCCCATTAAATCAACTTGATTTTTCAGGAACAACACATTCAACAGAGGAAATTAAGGCAAATACAAAAGAGTTCCAAGACAAAGCAATGGAAGCAGATTTCTTAATTTTAGGTACGCCAAACTATCATGGCTCATATTCAGGTATTTTAAAAAACGCTTTGGATCATATCAATATGGATTACGTTAAAATGAAACCAGTGGGCTTAATAGGGAATAGTGGTGGAATTGTAAGTTCGGAGCCGCTATCACATTTACGAGTCATTGTTCGCAGTTTATTAGGTATTGCTGTACCTACACAAATTGCAACACATGACTCAGATTATGCAAAATTAGAAGACGGTACGTTATATTTAAATGATGAAGAATTTCAATTACGCGCGAAATTATTTGTCGATCAAATTGTATCATTTGTAAATAATAGTCCATATGAACATTTAAAATAAATTTTAATAATTGTAAAAAACACATATATAATATAATAGAAGAAACTAATTTAAAGAGTCCGGGACATAAAGTTCTTGGATAAGTGAAAAAAGACAATTTCTATTGAAAT
>NZ_KV840095.1:0-262 GCF_001839115.1 Staphylococcus sp. HMSC62B09 | reverse complement strand
TTGAAAGATGTTTTGGCTTTTAATAATACAGTTTTGATAATTTTAATTTCAGCTACTTCAAAGTTACTTAGATAGTTTTGAATACTTTGCGGTAGTTCTTCGAGTAATTGAAATTTTAAAGCCTCATTATTAAAGTTTGAATTGTCGTGATTTGAATTATTTGTATGATTATTAGGATATGTTAATTTCTTATCATTCAAATCATCCGTATCATTACTCTCAGTCTTAATATAATCAGTATCATTATAATCAGTATCATTAG
>NZ_KV840094.1:0-775 GCF_001839115.1 Staphylococcus sp. HMSC62B09 | reverse complement strand
CTTTTTTCGCTTTAATTTTATTGATATGTAGATTGTTAAAAATAAAACTTAATTCTTTAATTATAGGGGTTAATACTTTTTGATTAATGTTTGTCATCCTATAAGACTTTGGAATATCTAAGCGCTCTCTAAAATCATCAATTTTAATCTTCACATATCCAGTGTGTTTATACTGTTTGAGTATTCTGAACATATGTTTAGAATATGTAGATTTAAGGTGTGTCATCTCTTGTAGCTCAAATTTAGTAAAATTACTGGTTAATGAATTAATAATATGTTCTAAATCCGGATTAACACCAATAGAAACGTATTCTTCGTCTTTATAAATTTCAACTTTAGTAAAAAGAACAAATCTTCTAATGACATTCTCAGTTTCTTCTCTATATGTTAAAGAGAAAATTTTATCATAGAATTTTTCTAAATCTTGAATAAATAGTCTTTTATCATGACTATAATAATTACTTAATTCTTTTAATTCTTCAAATGGTATATTCACAGTTAAATTGCCTTTATCCTTTAATTTATTGCACAAAGTAAAGAATAAATTAACTTCTGTATTATTAAATTTTCTCAAAGGAACTAAGTTCATATCATTTTTATATACTACTGTTTCACCACTCAAATAAATTCACTCCAAACCAATAGAAACCTTCATAAAATAAAAGTTTCTATAATTTCGTTTTTTGAACACCTATAAACTCTTTTAACATAGTAATTATAACATAAAAGAAACTTTTTTAAAATTGGTTGCCTTTACTTTAATGATTGGTTGCCT
>NZ_KV840093.1:0-6810 GCF_001839115.1 Staphylococcus sp. HMSC62B09 | reverse complement strand
GGTTAGCTATATTTTTTTACTTTGCAACAGAACCATGCTATCTACATTATTACATTTCTCTTAACTGAATGTATGTTACATTTTCTAAATTAATATACATAGGCACTGGATTAAGTACTTTAATAATTTTTTCAGAACTTTGTGAATAGTCTATTTTTCTTGCAATTACTGAATCTCCAGAATGAAAATAAACTTCTATACTATTTACTGTATTTAATTCTAATTCTTGTTTTAATTGCTCTATTATCACAAACAAAAACTCCTTTCCAAATTATTTTGAAAAACCACATTTTAAATTAATTACTGTGTCTTCTGGTTTAATAATATTTTTAACACATTCTGAGAATACTTCCCTATAATAGCCCATACAAGTGTTTTATGCTTTAATAAATCAATGACTTAGCTTTTTTATTTCTCTACTCCGTATTTCAATTTGGTTAAATATACTTTATTTTGTTTTTAAAAAATTCTATATACTCATCTCTACTATTTTGATCTTTATCAATTTCATATGCGATTAATGTATCTAAACATTGCATTCCAGTATATTCAACTATTCCATGACTAATGTGAAATAGTACTTGTTTGTGTATATCTCCTGATGAACCAGTTGTTGTACTTATAATAGCTTTTTTATTAGATAATCTGGCGTTCTTAAACTTCCCATATGCCCCTCCATAAATCCCTCCATATATTAAAACTTTATCAAACCATCCTTTTAATATTGCAGGAACACTCGACCACCATAAAGGGAATTGAAAAATAATAATATCCGCCCACAATAGTTTGCTTAATTCAGATTTAATTTCCTTACTTAATATATTATTTTTGTAAGAATGCTCTTGTTCTATAGGATATTTAAAAAAGTTATTATTTTTTAAATATTTAAAATCAGATTTTTGAGCAACAGGGTTAAAATTCATTTTATACAAATCAGATACAACGACAATTATTACCATTCTCCTTCAATACTGTTTGTGCAATATCTTTAAGTTTACTATTAAAAGATTGAGGTTCAGGGTGCGCATATACTATTAGAATATTCATTTAACTTCTCCTATATAGTGTTTTGCAATATTTACGTTTTATAGATTATTCCACCATTCAAAGTTATCTTGTTTAAGTAATTGATCACTTTCTTTAGGTCCAAAACTTCCTGGTTTATACTGTGGTATTGTTACGTTAGATTTTTTCCATTCAGTACTTATATAATCTATAAATTCCCATGAATGTTTAAGTTCTTCCCAATGTACAAAATTAGTTTGATTTCCTATTAAAGCATCACATATAAGTGATTCATAAGCATCCACTACTTGTTTTTTATCTATTAAGTTATAGATTTGTATATTATGGTTTCTATTATTTCTAGTTGATTTATTTTCATAAATATATAGTGATATTTGGGCATTAGGTTCTATATTTATTACCATTAAATTACAATCAACATCTTCATTATCATTTTCATAGATTAATTTACTATTTAATTTTTTAAATTCTATAACAACTTCTATTGCTTTTTTATTTAAACGCTTTCCTGTACGAATATAAAACGGTGTCCCTTTCCATCTATCATTATTAATGAGTAATTTCCCTGCTACAAATGTTTCTGTTGTTGAATCACTATTAACACCTTTTTCTTCATGATATGACATTATCGGAGTTTCATTAATAATACCATTAATATATTGTCCTCTAACAAAATATTTGTGTACATCAGCCCCTTTCAAAAATTTTATATTGTTTAAAAGTTCGATTTTTTTTAGTCTAATATCTTTACTATTTCTGCTTTCGGGTTTCTCCATAGCAATAAGAGTAAGTATTTGTAGTGCATGATTTTGCACCATATCTTTAAGCGCTCCTGTAGAATCATAGTATTGGCCTCTATCTTCAATGCCTAAAGTTTCCGATAGAGTTATTTGAACATTTGATATATACTTGTTGTTCCACAATGGTTCAAATATTGTATTACCAAAACGTAAAGATTCAATATTTTGCACCATCTCTTTACCTAGATAATGATCTATTCTAAATATTTCTTCTTCTTTAAAATACTGTCTTATGTGTTTATTTAAGTCTTCGGCAGATTTCAAATCTTTTCCAAATGGTTTTTCTATTATTAATCTTGAAAATCCATTTGTATCAGAAAGACCTGATTGGCTTATGCTTTGAGTTATAATTTTAAAAAATTGAGGATTCATTGCTAAGTAAAATAATCTATTGCCATCCAAACAATATTTTTTATCAATATCATTGGAAAGTTCCTTTAATTTATTCCAACTTGTTTTATCTTCAACATTTTGTTGAAAGTAAAATATGTTATCTAAAAATAAGTTCACCATTTCAAAATTTTCTTGGCTTAATAAAATTTGTTTTACTTTACTTCTATATTCTTCATCACTTATATCCTCTAAACCCGTAGAAATGATAACTAATTTCTTAAAGTGACCCTTTTTATAAAGATTAAAAATAGAAGGTAGCAATTTCCTGTAACTTAAATCTCCTGTTCCGCCAAATATTGTTATTAATGATGATAAATTTTTATCCAAAGCAGTTCCCCCCTTTTACTTGATTAGCTAGTTTCTGGTTTTCATTCCGTAACAGTAATTATATTACTCTTCATCCCATTGTGTGTGGAACACACCTTCACGGTCTTTACGTTCATAAGTATGTGCACCAAAATAGTCACGTTGTGCTTGGATAAGATTAGCTGACAAATCTTCAGAACGATAACTATCATAGTAGTTCACACTTGCAGAGAATCCTGGTGTCGGTACACCGTTTTTAACGCCTGTTGCTACGACGTCTCTTAATGCATCTTGGTAATCTGTAACAATATTTTTGAAGTATGGATCTAATAATAAGTTTTCAAGTTCTGGATTATTATCGTAAGCATCTTTAATTTTTTGTAAGAATTGTGCACGAATGATACAACCTTCACGCCAAATCATTGCCAGTTCACCTAATTTTAAGTTCCATTCGTGATCTTCGCTCGATTTTCTCATTTGCGCAAAGCCTTGAGCGTAAGAACAAATCTTACTCATATATAATGCTTTTCTGATTTTTTCTAAGAATTCTTCTTTATTACCATCAAATGAAGCTTGTGGTCCATTTAATGATTTAGACGCATTAACACGTTCTTCTTTAATGGATGAAATGAAACGAGCAAATACCGATTCAGTGATAATTGTTAATGGAATTCCTAATTCTAATGCATTAATAGAAGTCCATTTACCTGTACCTTTTTGACCAGCAGTATCTAATATTTTTTCTACTAATGGTTCATTATTTTCATCTAATTTAGTGAAAATATCACCAGTAATTTCTATTAAGTAACTTTCGAGTTCTCCAGCATTCCAATCTTTGAATGTTTGAGAAATTTCAGTATGACTCATACCTAATAAGTCTTTCATCATTGTATAACTTTCAGCGATTAATTGCATATCTGCATATTCAATACCGTTATGAACCATTTTCACATAATGACCTGCACCATTTGGGCCAATGTATGTTACGCAAGATGCACCATCTTGCGCTTTAGCTGCAATGGCATCTAAGATATCACTGACTTTATTATAAGCGGCTTCTTGACCACCAGGCATTAATGAAGGACCAGTTAAAGCGCCTACTTCACCACCTGATACGCCCATACCAATGAAATTAACGCCACTTTCAGCTAATGTTTTATTTCGACGAATTGTATCTTGATAGTTTGTATTACCACCATCAATTAAAATATCTTCATCGTCTAATAATGGAAGTAAGGCATTTATCATGTTATCCGTAGGACTACCAGCCTTAATCATCAACAAAATTTTACGGGGTTTTTCTAATGAATCTACAAATTCTTTCAAGTTATACGCAGGATATATCTTTTGATAATGAGACTTTTGAATAGTATCATTAATTTCATTATTATCTCTACTATGAATACTCACAGAATATTTCTTATCCTCGATGTTCCACGCAAGATTTTTCCCCATAACACCTAAACCTAAAATTCCAATATTACTAGACATTGTATCCTCTCATTTCTTTATAGTTTATAACCTACAATCTTGCTTCAAGATCTTTTTTCATATCTTCAAATCCTGGTTTACCAAGTAAAGCAAACATATTTTGTTTATACGCTTCTACACCAGGTTGATTGAATGGATTTACGCCTAATTGATAACCACTCATAGCACATGCAAGTTCGAAGAAGTACACGACATAGCCAAATGTTTCTTCATCTAATTGTGGAATATTAACAACGATATTAGGTACGCCACCATCTGTATGTGCTAATAATGTACCTTCAAATGCTTTTGTATTAACTTCATCAATTGTTTTACCAGCAAGATAATTTAATCCATCTAAATCGTCACTATCTTCTTCAATAGTAAGATCATGTTTTGGATGATTCACTTTTACAACTGTTTCAAATAAGAAACGACGACCTTCTTGAACGTATTGTCCTAATGAATGTAAATCAGTAGTGTAGTTAGCACTTGAAGGATAAATACCTTTAAAGTCTTTACCTTCTGATTCACCAAATAATTGTTTCTACCATTCGTTGAAATATTGCATTGACGGTTCATAGTTGATAAGCATTTCAGTTGTATAACCTTTGCTATATAGAAGGTTACGGATTGTTGCATATTGATAAGCAATATTTTCTTCTAATTTGTCAGAAGATAATTCTTTACGTGCTTTTGCTGCACCAATCATCATCGCTTCAATATTAATACCTGCAGCTGCGATTGGTAATAAACCTACAGCAGTTAACACTGAATAACGGCCACCTACATCATCAGGGACTACAAATGTTTCATAACCTTCATTTGTAGCTAATTGTTTTAATGCACCTTTTTGTTTATCTGTTGTAGCAAAGATACGTTTTTTAGCTTCTTCTTTGCCATATTTATTCTCAACTAATTGTTTGAATAAACGGAATGCAACTGCTGGTTCTGTAGTTGTACCAGATTTAGAAATGACGTTTACAGAGAAATCTTTGTCAGCTAAATAATCTACTAATTCTTTTGTATAATTTGATGATAAATGATTACCTACAAAAACAATTTCAGGATAGTCATTATTTGTTCTAAATGAAGATGTTAGCATTTCAATAGCAGCACGTGCACCAAGGTATGAGCCACCAATACCAATAACAACTAACACGTCAGAATTTACTTTAATACGTTTAGAAGCTTCTACAATTCTTGAAAACTCTTCTTTATCGTAATCAATTGGAAGGTCTACCCAACCCAAGAAATTATTTCCTGCACCAGTTCCTTCATGTATCGTTTTGTGTAATGTCTTCACGATATCTTTTTGTTGTTCTAATTCATGTTCTCCAAAAAATTCTAAAGTCTTACCATAATCTAATTGAATATGAGTCATCTAAAAAGCCTCCAAATTTGTAATTATTAGTCTTATATTTACAATTCCAACTGTACACTACAGTGTAATATTATTCATACTGAAAAAATAGTCACCCCCTTTAGATAAGCTGACATTCCCTATATGCCAATTTTGTCAGTATTGATTTATTGATAATTATGTCAAAATAAAGGTATAAATTAATGAAAGGATGAATTATAGTGGAATTACAATTAGCTATTGATTTATTAAATAAAGAAGAAGCAGCAGAATTAGCGAAAAAAGTAGAAGAATATGTCGATATTGTTGAAATTGGTACACCAATTGTGATTAATGAAGGTTTACCTGCCGTTCAACATTTAAATGAAAATATAAGCAATGCTAAAGTATTAGCAGACTTAAAAATCATGGATGCAGCAGACTATGAAGTAAGCCAAGCTGTTAAATTCGGCGCTGATGTTGTAACAATTTTAGGTGTAGCAGAAGATGCGTCAATTAAAGCAGCAGTTGAAGAAGCACATAAAAATGACAAACAATTATTAGTAGATATGATTGCTGTACAAGATTTAGAAAAACGTGCGAAAGAATTAGATGAAATGGGTGCTGACTATATTGCAGTGCACACTGGTTATGATTTACAAGCTGAAGGACAATCTCCATTAGATAGCTTACGTAAAGTTAAATCAGTAATTAAAAATTCTAAAGTCGCAGTTGCTGGTGGTATTAAACCAGATACAATTAAAGAAATTGTTGCAGAAGAACCTGACTTAGTAATTGTTGGTGGCGGTATCGCAAATGCTGATGACCCTGTAGAAGCAGCTAAACAATGTCGTGACGCTATTGAAGGTAAATAATGATGGCAACTTTTAATCATTATCAATTAATTTTAGATGAGTTAAAGGGTACTTTATCTCATGTTAAAGATGAAGAGTTTGATGGATTTGCATCAGAAGTAACTGAAGCATCACGCATATTTGTTGCAGGTAAGGGTCGTTCTGGATTCGTTGCAAATAGTTTTGCAATGAGACTCAATCAATTAGGCAAGCAAGCATTTGTTATTGGCGAATCAACAACACCATCAATTCAAAAAGGTGATTTATTTATTGTGATTTCTGGTTCGGGTTCAACAGAACACCTTCGCTTATTAGCAGATAAAGCGAAATCAGTTGAAGCAGAAGTGGTATTACTAACAACTAAACTAGATTCTGCAATTGGTGAAATTGCAGACACAGTAGTTGAATTACCAGCAGGTACAAAACACGATGCTACTGGGTCTGATCAACCGTTAGGTAGTTTGTTTGAACAATCATCACAAATCTTTTTAGATAGTGTAGTCATTGGACTAATGACACAATTAGATGTTGATGAAACAACTATGCAAAATAATCATGCCAATTTAGAATAGATATAAATAAGCAGTTAATGCGGAAGATTATATAATCTTCCGCATTA
>NZ_KV840092.1:0-7620 GCF_001839115.1 Staphylococcus sp. HMSC62B09 | reverse complement strand
ACTTATCCAGATACTTTATGTCCCGAACTCTTTTTTTAATCATAATTTACATAATCGATGATTATCAGAAGTTATGGCATAAAATAAGAGGGTTCTGTTGCAAAGTTAAAAATCATGTAATATTTATACTGAAAAGCGAAAAATAATTAATACTAACAAAACGCTTTACTGTTAAAACAATATTTGCTTTTATAGTTTTGTATAGATGTGCATATAATTTTAACTTTGCAACAGAATCGTAATGAGCATGATAGATAGTGAATATCATATTGGTGAACCTTTAAAATAATTACTGAGTATTCATAGCCAGATTTGATTGGAACAAAAGATTTTAATACTATTGAAATTAAATAAGCCAGTAAGTGTATTTATACAAATGCACTTACTGGCTATTTTAAGCGTAGTGTCCTACTCCTAATACTGTTTATATTATTCAAAAGCTTTGAATAATTCCTCACTAGAATTATTCCACATCTCTTCATTATGAGATTTTAAAAAGCCTGCTAAAACTTTTTTATTTTCCTCACCAATGTGGTCAATGATAATTTTATGTTTCATAGATTTATCCATCATATTAACATGTTCAGGCATACTTTTATAACCACGTCGTATACTTTTGTTAACTAATAAATAACATGCAGTAACACCAGCATAATATGGGCCACTCTCACTACGTTCAGTAGTCACCCAGCAAAGCCAATATTCTTTAGCTTCTTCGCCTTCAACTTCCGATTTGTCATTTATCCATTTAACACCTTTTTCAACTTGAGCACGTGCATGCATACCACCTATATCTATAAACGCCTCTTTATTTGCAACATCTATAAATACTGGTGCAATATTATCTAAACTAATTGAGCCTATATTCGTCCCTTTATGTCCATCAAGCGGGTCATTCTTGATAATATTAAATTTAAAACCTTTGTTCTCAGACACACATGACACCTCCGAAAAACTTGAATTCATAGTCTCTATATTATGCGTTATATATTAAAGTTTCAATGGCTTAATTCAATTCATTAAGTAGATTAATAATAGAACCCTTAGTTTGTGGATTCTCAATATTAAGAATCATTTCTTTAGGATAGTATAATTTATAATCTTCACGATTAATACCTGTAATACTTGAAATAACGAGTGATTGACTACTAATTTCTCTAATACTACCATTACGTCTTAATAAATGTATTGGTTGTCTATTAGAACCAGGTCGATCATAATCATATGGTAAATCAGAGAAAGCCTCACTAACAAAATAATAGTTCGGATCAATATTACCTTCTATGAACAACTCTTGTAGCTCAGTAATAGTAATAATTGAACCATCAAATGGAATATATTTAAATAAGTCTCTATTTATAAAACGACGTGCTAAATCACTGAGAATTGCATCATCTTCTTGTATCCATTTCTTCAAATAATAAAGTACGACGACTTCATCTAAATCAACGTATTGCTCAATTGTAACCTTCTCTTCAAAAAAAGGAACAAAATCTTCTGGGTACATCTTAAAATGGTACCCCTCATTGTACAATTGTTTAACACGTTTCAAACAATTATTTAACAATACTTCTCCACCTCTACTAACCGGATGAAAGTATATTTGCCAATACATTTGATAGCGACTCATTATAAAGTTCTCAACGGCATGCATTCCACTCTCTTTAATAAGAACTTCATCTTTAGATGGTCTCATTAAACGTAAAATACGTTCCATATCAAATGTGCCATAAGAGACGCCCGTAAAATAAGCATCTCTTTGTAAATAGTCCATTCGATCAGCATCAATTTGCGATGAAATCATAGAAATTACAAGTTTATTTTGATGCGTTTTGTTAATTACTTCTGCAACTTCTTTAGGAAAAGTACTCGATACGCGACTTAAAACTTTATTAACTTCAGTAGGTCCAGTAATAATTGCTTGCGTAAAGGCTTCATGGTCTGTATTGAATATCTTTTCAAAACTATGTGAAAATGGACCATGACCTAAATCATGTAATAATGCTGCACATAATGCCAATGGTCTATCTTCATTGTTCCAAGCGTCTCGTCCCACAAATGATTCGTCAATCATGCGTCGCACGATTTCATATACACCTAAAGAATGGCCAAAACGACTATGCTCTGCAGTATGAAAAGAAAGATATAATGTACCTAGTTGCTTAATACGACGTAAACGTTGAAACTCTTTTGTCTTAATAAGATCCCAAATAAGTTGATCTTTGACGTGAATATATTTATGAATAGGGTCTTTGAATACCTTCTCTTCAGCTAATTTCTGTTCAACATAAGGTGTTTGCGTCAAATAAATCCTTCCTCTCATTACAGTATAGTCATAGCGTTTATATACTTCTCTTCATTAAAGCTAAATCCATTTGTTCTCCATACATTTCTGGTTGATAAGAACGTACGATTTCAAAATCATTATTTTGATAGTATTGAATTGCATCTTTATTTTTATTATCAACTTCTAAAAATACTGCATCATATTTACCGTCAAATTGTTCTAATCCTTTCTTAAGTAAACTAGAACCATAACCTTTATGTTGGGATTCTGGATGTACATAATGCGCAGACAAATACAATTCTTTACCATAAATGAAATTAGCAAAGCCAATAATTTCATCATTATCTTCGGCTACTAAAAATAGTTGTTCATCTAAACGTTTCTTTAAATGTTGCTCATTATAAGAAGCAGCTAGTAACTCATTTATTGTTGATGCTGCATAAATATTTAAATATGTGTTATACCATGCCTTAGTAGCAACATCTCTAATTGCTACGACGTCATTTGGTGTAGCTTCTCTGACTTTAAACATACTTGATTCTCCTGACTTTACTATGGAATTAATAATGAAATTATATCACAGTACTTATACAATCGCTTAATATAGAATATTTATCGGCGTAGTTTAATATACTTTTGAATTAGGCTTACGCTAATGTTTCATTCCATTCTTTAGCTCTTTCTAGTGCAAACGTATCTTTCGAAATATCACCTGGACGTTCAGCGGTACCAATTATATATCCATTAAGTTCAGCACCAATAAAATCTAATGTATATTTCATTTGAGTAATACCTGGCTTAGCTTTCACTTTAGGGCAATCTCCACCAACTAAAATAAGTCGAAAATCTTTCTTTGCCATTTTTTCTTTAAAGTCCTTGTAGTTGTTGTCTATTAAAGTTTCAGACCAATGATCGATAAATGCCTTTAAAGATGCAGAAACACTATACCAATACACCGGTGATGCAAATATGACCGTATCACTTTCTAAAACTTGATCAATGATCTGTTTATAATCATCGTTATAGCTTGTAATATCTCTATTATCGTGACGAAAGTCTCTTACAGGATTGAATTGATAATCGGTTAAGTCAATCCATTTATAATCTAATCCCTCAACTGCTAACTTAGTAAGTTGTGCTGTATTCCCCTCTGGACGACTTCCTCCAAATAAAACTGTAATCATTTTTATCACTCTCTTTTAATTTATATTAAAAAAACTATTTCCTTTTTCATTGTTAACAACATAAACACTTCATACTTACTTAATATTTTACATATTTGCCTAGTACCCTTATTTCACGTAATATATGTGTATTTTAAAAAATAAAAAAGAATAATTACTATTTATTTCAGTTATAAAAAACTCTTACACACATATAAACGGTGTAAGAGCATCAATTACTTTATTTAATTTTACCTTAACTTATTTTATTCAATCGGAAATAATTCATCAATTTTGTTCAGTTCATCATCTGTTAATTGAATATTTGCCGCTTCAATATTTTGCACAACTTGTTCAGCACGTTTCGCACCAGGAATCACCACATCTAACGCTGGACGCGTTAAGTAGAATGCTAGAACCACATTAGCAATAGATGTGTTATGAGCTTCCGCAATGCCTTGTAATTGTTTCACTCGCCGAACATTATCATTAAATACTTCCGGTTGGAAATCACGGCGAGGTGCACGATGATCATCAAACGTTTGATTTTCCTCATACTTACCAGCTAAGATGCCTGATGCTAATGGGAAGTATGGTATAAATGTAATATTATTTTCAGCTGCATATTTCATGACTTCTTCATTTTCTCGATGTAATAAGTTGTACTCTAATTGCACTACATCGACATAACCATCTTTATTCGCTTCCTTAAGTTGTTCTAATGAGAAGTTAGACACGCCAATTGCTTTAATCTTGCCTTCATCTTTAAGTTCTTTTAATGCAGCAACTGCTTTATCTTTTGGAGTATTTTCATCCGGAAAATGAATGTAGTATAAATCAATATAATCTACTTGAAGGCGTTTCAAGCTATTCTCAACTTGCTGTTTTAAATAATCTGGATTATTATTTTGTACGACTTCATCATTTTCTTTAATAACATGTGAACCTTTCGTTGCAATTTGAACTTGTTCACGAGGATACTCTTGAACTACTTGGCCAACTAATTCTTCAGAACGTTCGGGTCCATAAATATAAGCTGTATCTAGTAACGTAATACCGTTGTCAATTGCTTTACGTACAACATCTTTACCCTGTTCTTCATCTAAATTTGGGTATAAATTGTGACCACCTACTGCGTTTGTACCTAATGCAATTGGAAATACGTGAACATCTGATTTACCTAATTGTACTAAATCTGCCATCTATAATCGCTCCTTTATTCTATATAACTACTTATAGTTTACCCATTTTTTATTATGACATTCATATTGACTTTTGATGAGTAATGTATTTTAATGTAACTAATCAAGTTACATTAAAGGCGGTATATTATGAATTTAGAATTCAACATTGCAGTACACGTGCTAAGCTTTCTTACTAAGCATTCCGAAGAACAATTCAATAGCCAGGATTTAGCAGAACTTACCTGTCTTAATCCTGTGCAACTAAGGCGCGTTACCACTACACTTAATAATCAACAATATATAGATTCAATTCGTGGAAAAGGTGGTGGCTATCGAGCTAATGCGCACACTCCAACCATCACTTTAGATACACTGTATCAACTTTTCGTGTTAGATAAATTACCAACACAACGTATTTTTACTGGTAGCGAAGAAAGCCATTGTACAATCTCTAGAAATATCGCAACCACTATGAATAAATACAAAGAGCAAGAAACTGCACTAGCGCTCAACTTTTATCGTAACTTGACAATTAACGACGTAATTAAAGATACACTTTAGGAGGACACATCAAATGACACATTTTAATTTATTAGTTATTGGTTTCGGTAAAGCAGGAAAAACACTTGCCAAGTACGTGGCATCACAAGGTCAACACGTCGCTTTAGTAGAACAATCCTCAGACAACTTTGGAGGCACATGCATAAACCACGGCTGTATACCCTCTAAAGTACTCGTACATGATGGGATTGAAAGCATCGATTTTGACACTGCCTTTTCAAGAAAAAAAGACGTAGTCAGCGCACTAAATAAGAAAAACTATAATAACTTAGCAAATGATACAAACATTGAAGTATTCAATTACAAAGCGCAATTCAAATCTAATACTGAAGTTAATCTACTAGACGAGGATGGTGCTATTGTACATACTTTAACTGCGGATAGCATTGTTATTAATACAGGCGCAAAATCGAATATTCCATCTATCCCGGGTATCGAAAGTGCTAAACATTTATTTGATTCACAAGGTTTATTGAATATTTCATATCAACCTAAGCATTTAGTAATCATCGGTGGTGGCTATATCGCCCTAGAATTTGCTTCAATGTTTGCTAATTTCGGCTCAAAAGTCACAGTTATAGAACGCGGCGAACATATCATGCCACGTGAAGATCAAGATGTGGTTGCACATGCAATTAAAGATTTAGAGGACAAAGAGATTACCTTTGTCACAAATGCAGAAACGCTAGAATTTAAAAATAAAAACAACCAAACGACAATTGTAACTTCTAAAGGCAATTTCTCAGCTGACGCTGTATTGATAGCTACAGGTCGTATACCTAATACTGATTTAGCGCTTGAACAAACTGATGTTGAACTTGGTGAACGTGGTGAAATCAAAGTGAATGAGCATCTTCAAACTTCAGTCGAACATATTTATGCTGTTGGAGATGTCAAAGGCGGACTACAATTCACGTATATCTCTCTGGACGACTTTAGAATTCTAAAATCTACACTATATGGTGACCAATCGCGTACTACACTTAACCGTGGTACAATTCCTTACACTGTCTTTATTGATCCACCATTTTCTCGAGTAGGTTTAACAGCTAAAGAAGCTCAATCTCAAGGCTATAATTATATTGAAAATACATTACTTGTCGCTCAAATTCCGAGACATAAGATTAATAATGACGCTCGCGGCATTTTCAAAGTTATTATCGATAAAGATACTGATTTGATTTTAGGTGCTACACTTTATGGCAAAGAATCAGAAGAAATTATTAATTTAATTAAGTTAGCAATTGATCAACATATACCTTACCAAGTTCTAAGGGATACTATTTATACCCACCCAACTATAGTAGAATCCTTTAATGATTTGTTTAATATTTAAAAATTTTTTATTTATTAAAATACTGTATACTAGTACTTCAAAAGATATAAATTCAACTTATCAATATTTTTAAAAATAAAAAGCTTTACTTATTAATAAATAACAGTTATAGTTAATCTAACGTAATAAAAGCTCGTGAATTTAAATGTAGTGTGTTTGTCTAGAATACTCTCTTTTTTATAAATGAATTTGTTACAAATATTCGTGCAAAAGCACATGGAGGTATTCTATATGAATAACGGTACAGTAAAATGGTTTAACGCAGAAAAAGGTTTTGGTTTCATCGAAAGAGAAGACGGAAGTGACGTATTCGTACACTTCAGCGGTATCGCTGGTGAAGGTTACAAAACTTTAGAAGAAGGTCAAAAAGTTGACTTCGATATTACTGAAGGTCAACGTGGCGAACAAGCAACTAACGTTGTTGTAATGTCATAGGATTAGACCTAGTTAAGCGCTTAGAAGATAAATGTCTTCTAAGTGCTTTTTTTATTACAATAAAAAAGCTACGACAATATTCAGGTTAGAATACACTCATAGCTTAAGTTTATAATATAACTTAATTCCTCTATTTTATCGCCTTACGTTTAGCTAATTTCTCTTTTAGCTTTCGATCTTGTTCTTCTTTACGGCGTTTACGTTCCTCATTACGCTTTCTTAGTCGTTCTTCTTCTTCCGGATCTCTTGGTTTTTTTAGCTGAGCTGTGACTTTTTCTAACAATTCGTCTTCAGTAAGCGCAGCAAGTGGTCGATTATTTACGAAGGCAAACGTTTTTCGACGTCCAGGGCCACAATAAGATTGACAGCCGATTTCAATTTCTGCTTCTGGATCTAATTTTTCTAATTTTCTTTTCAAAGTTTTGATATTTACCGCCTGACATTCATCACATATTAAAAATTTATTTTTCACCTTGCCACCTACCTTTCTATATTGTCGTTTCTATCCTAAATATTGAAGCATATTAATACGAATCAATGAATTTAACTCTAATTATTTTACTCCTTTTACAAGAAAATTCAAGCCTATCATTAAAAGTCTTTCTCAGCCATAACAAAAAAGGGCTCTATAATAAATTGGACTGATGACTAAAA
>NZ_KV840091.1:0-1417 GCF_001839115.1 Staphylococcus sp. HMSC62B09 | reverse complement strand
TTTCTTCTTCTAATTGGCTTTCTAGTTTTTGAATTTTTTTATTGCTTTCTAATGCTAAGACTTGCTGATTTTCTAAAAGTCTATTAAGTGTATTTATTTGTTCTTTATCTCTATTTGCCTGTTCCTTATATATATCTAGCTGAATATATAACTGCTTTATTGTTTCATCTTTTACCTGATTATTATTATCAGATTTTTTTTCATTTATTTTACTTTCAGCATCAATGCTCTTTTTCTGATTTTTTTTAATTCTATTTACTACCACAATCTCATCTTCACTAGATAAGTAATTTACGTTATCAATTTTTTGAAATTTTACATTTGCTTTTTTAGCATTATTATAAACTGTCATTTTTGTCACATTTAGTTCGTCAGCGATTTTCTTCATACTTTTCATATAGTAGCCTCCGTATAACTATATATGATATTTATCATAATGATTTTTATCATAATTATATAGTTATTATACTTACCACATCAATACTTTTATACTTATGCATAAAAGGGATACATATAATTATACGAATATATTTTACTCTCTTTATACACTTCTTATATGCCTTTTATACGTATTGTAATAGCTTTCTTTATATAACATTTCGTATCACTATATAAAAATAAAATATAACCTTTTATCATTCTCACATGATATATAAACTAAATATATATAAAAAATGTAACAAAGATTTGAAAAATGTTATTATAAATAGAAAGAAGCCTAACTACGGGAATAGTTAGGCCTCGATGGTAATAAAAAAGTTGTTTTTGTACAGTTGTTGTATTCATATTATATATATTAAGAATTATTAGCGCAAGTCTAATACATATATACTTACTTATGACTTTTTATTACCTCTTTTAAAAATCTAAATATGAAAGAGGTTTTTTGTATGTCTAATTTTAATATTAAAGAAATCCAAAAAGAAAAATTCTATCGATTGCCTAAAGTATTTTTTACAAATCCTAAATATACTAAATTGTCCAATGATGCAAAAATAACTTGGTCAATATTAAGAGACCGTTTAGATTTATCTATAAAAAATAATTGGATAGATGAAAATGGAGATATATTCTTTATATATACTAACGAAAAGTTAAAACAAATCCTAAATATTAGTAGCCCAAACAAATTATCTAAAATAAAGAAGGAATTAACTCGAGCTGATTTGTTTAGTCAAATCAGAGTGGGATTAAATAAACCCAATAAACTATATCTAAAAAAACCTGAAGTAACAAAAGCTGATGTATATTGTATTACACAACAAGAAAATGACGTAGAGCAGCAATATTCTACGGATGTATCAAATTCATACATCCAGAAATATGATAATGATACATCAGGAAATATTAAAATGATACATCATGATATATCAAAAAAATACACTAATGATACTGATTATAATGATACTGATTATAT
>NZ_KV840090.1:0-244 GCF_001839115.1 Staphylococcus sp. HMSC62B09 | reverse complement strand
TTGTACATTGAAAACTAGATAAGTAAGTAAAAATAGATTTTACCAAGCAAAACCGAGTGAATAAGAGTTTTAAAAAAGCTTGAATTCATAAAATATAATCGCTAGTGTTCGAAAGAACACTCACAAGATTAATAACAGGTTTTCGACTTGAACTTTTAAAGAAATCGTTTTTAGATAATGAGTTGAGTTTATTTAAAACCCAGTTTACTTTTGTAAATGAGTATTTAAATGAATGAAAACGAAG
>NZ_KV840089.1:0-3262 GCF_001839115.1 Staphylococcus sp. HMSC62B09 | reverse complement strand
AAAAAGAGAGTGTACAGAAAATGGTTATTTTCTGGACACTCTCATATTTAATAAAATATTTTAAATGTTATTAACAAAACTAATTTAATAAGAGTCAAGCATAGTTTACATATGTATTATGTTTGAAACATATCTCTAATTACTTTTTACTAATATCATTTAAAATGTCTCGCAATTCTTCAATTTCTTTGTTATTTAATTCTTCATTTTTCGCAAAATTCAGCACTAAACTTTTCATGTCCCCTCCATACAGTTTATTAAGAAAGGTTTTAGCAGTTTTCATTTTAATATCGTCTTCTTTAATATTTGATGAGTAAAAATAAATATTCTCTGATTTGTATCGTTTTATAATCTCTTTTTTATATAGTCTTGTGATTAATGTTCTAATCGTTTTATCGCTAACTTCTTTATATTTTTGAATTTCAACTACAATTTCATTAGCTGATACTGATTTTTTATCCCATATTATATTCATAACATCCCATTCAGCCATAGATATTTCAACTTGCTTATTGGCCATTTAAAACACCCATTTCTTTTAATATTTTTTCACTGATTAATTCAGCATTTTTCCCAGACGGCTTTCCATCTGATAAATGTGTAGCAAAATAATACTTATCATGATTTGTAATTACGTAACCTACAAACCACCCATTATTATACTTCCCGTTTACTATACCTGTACCTGTTTTCCCATACAGTTCATACTTTTCATTTTTCTTAATCAATAATGAAGAAGATAATTGATTCTTTGCTTTTTTACTAAAATGGTTATTTTGTTCCATCATATTTTTAAAAACTATTACTTGTTCAAGATTAGATATTTTCAAACTATCTTCCATCCAATAGCTTTTATAACTTCCCAAGTTTTCATTACCATAATTTAATTGCTTGAGTTGAGCCGCAGTATAGTTCTTTGGTATTTGATTACTAATACGTTCGAAGTACCAATTAACTGAATTTTGCATTGCTGTATTTAAATCTTGTTCCTTATTCCAAGACTCGAAAGGATAATGTTTATGATTCCATGACATACGTGAATTTTTATCACTTATGATATGATGGTCAAGTCCAAACATCGCTAAATAAATTTTATAAGTTGAATCAGGAGAATATCTCTTTCTACTTTCTTTTTCATTATAAATATAGTATTTGTCTTTCTTCATGCTGTACATGACGAAAGATCCACTATTTGAACCAAAATTTTTACTTTCATCTAAAATTTGGTGATCGTTCTGTAAGGGCTTTTTATAATTATAATCAGTTATGGATTGCCCCATCAAAAACTGGCTTTGAATTACCATGAGCAAAAAAGTAAAAATACAAATAAAAATTGGAATTAATTTGGACTGTTTTTTCAAATTGGCTTCTTTTATATTAATTAATCTTCTTTTGAGTAATGACTTTTTACCATTAAATGAATGGCTTAATATATTTTTATTAAAAAATGGAATATTTAATACGGAGTCCATAATAGATTCCGCATAAGTTTTAAATTCATTTTTGTTAATATTATTAAGAACAAATCTATCGGCTTCTACTTCATTGTCATGAATTATCTTTCTTTTTACAATATGTATTAATGGATTGTAACTCATAACAATAGAGAAGATATTAAAGATAATTAAATGTAAAGTATCTCTATTTTTAGCATGAGCATATTCATGCAATATTATATATTTTAGTCTTTTGTCAATTACACTTTTAAAATATGAACTAGGAATCAAAATAATATATTTCCCATACCAAAAAGTTATTGGAGATTGAATAGTCTCTGCTTTTCGAATCACAATATTTTTTTTATATTGATGGTTGAAAAGTATCGTATCTATTTTATTTTTTTCATTTTCGTTTAGATAAAGTGACTGTCTCTTTAAATATTTAAGATATAATAAGGATTTCAAAAATTTAAAACTTAAAATAATAACCAAAACTATCCAAATAACTGTGCAGATATTATCAATTGAATCCCAATTAAACTTATGGATATCTGTTGTGAACTCTTGAACAGGTTTGGTGGTATTTATGTTATGGTTCAAGTCGTGTGACCTACTTTCAACTGTGGGCGATTGATTATTCACATTATTAAATTTTATAAAAGAGAATTTAATTGGGATAAAAGGAATTAATCCAGCAAGCACAGTTAGATACCAAACTTTATAATTTAAACTATAATTAAAATAGCGTTTTAATATATACCTAAAAAATACTAACAATAGAAATATAAAACAAAAGCTTACTACGCTCATTATTAGTAATTTAGCCATTTTGACACCTTCTTTCAATTATTTATAATAAACAATTGACACCAATATTACAATTGTAATATTATTAATTTGTAAAAATTACAACTGTAATATTGGAGGGTTTATTTTGAAAAAGTTAATATTTTTAATTGCAATTGCTTTAGTTTTAAGTGCATGTAATTCAAACAGTTCACATGCCAAAGAGTTAAATGATTTAGAAAAAAAATATAATGCTCATATTGGTGTTTATGCTTTAGATACTAAAAGTGGTAAGGAAGTAAAATTTAATTCAGATAAGAGATTTGCCTATGCTTCGACTTCAAAAGCGATAAATAGTGCTATTTTGTTAGAACAAGTACCTTATAATAAGTTAAATAAAAAAATACATATTAACAAAGATGATATAGTTGCTTATTCTCCTATTTTAGAAAAATATGTAGGAAAAGATATCACTTTAAAAGAACTTATTGAGGCTTCAATGGCATATAGTGATAATACAGCAAACAATAAAATTATAAAAGAAATTGGTGGAATCAAAAAAGTTAAACAACGTCTAAAAGAACTAGGAGATAAAGTAACAAATCCAGTTAGATATGAGATAGAATTAAATTACTATTCACCAAAGAGCAAAAAAGATACTTCAACACCTGCTGCTTTCGGTAAGACTTTAAATAAACTTATCGCAAATGGAAAATTAAGCAAAGAAAACAAAAAATTCTTACTTGATTTAATGTTAAATAATAAAAGCGGAGATACTTTAATTAAAGACGGTGTTTCAAAAGACTGTAAGGTTGCTGATAAAAGTGGTCAAGCAATAACATATGCTTCTAGAAATGATGTTGCTTTTGTTTATCCTAAGGGCCAATCTGAACCTATTGTTTTAGTCATTTTTACGAATAAAGACAATAAAAGTGATAAGCCAAATGATAAGTTGATAAGTGAAACCGCCAAGAGTGTAATGAAGGAATTTTAATATTCTAAATGGTTCTGTTGCAAAGTTGAATTTATAGTATAAT